>VXRD01000109.1 GCA_009838845.1 Gemmatimonadota bacterium
CCCCCCCCCCCCCCCCCCCCCCCCCCCCGCCCCGGGCTTTTCGACCGGCGAGATAATTGCCGGTGAGAGAATTTTCGTCTGCGATTACGGTTTCTGGCGGTCCCTGTGAGATGATTTTGCCGCCGTGTTCGCCCGCGCCCGGGCCCAGGTCGATGAGATGATCGGCCATTTGCATGGCTTCGCGGTCGTGTTCGACTACGATGACCGTGTTGCCCAAATCGCGCAGGTTGCAGAAGGTGTCGATGAGTTTGCGATTGTCGCGGGGGTGCAGGCCTATACTGGGTTCGTCGAGTACGTAGAGAACACCGACGAGGCGGGTTCCGATTTGTGTGGCGAGGCGAATGCGCTGAAATTCACCTCCTGAAAGCGTTGCGGCTCTGCGGTTGAGCGCGAGATACCCCACACCGACATCGACGAGAAATGCGAGGCGGTTTTCGATTTCGCGTGTGAGGGGGGCAGCGATCTCAGCTGCGTTGTTTTTGAGGTCAAGGGTTTGGAAGAATTGCCTGATTTTTTCAATGGGCATGCTGGCAATGTCGGCTATTGTACAATTGGAAATTGTGACGGCAAGGGCTTCTGGGCGCAGGCCCGCGCCCTGGCAGTCGGGGCAGGTTTGCCCGCGCATAAAAAGCTCGATTTTTTCCCGCGCTTCGTCGGATGTAGCTGCTTTGTATTGGTGCTGGAGATCGGGTATGACGCCTGTTTTTCCTCTGAGGATTGCTCTTTGGACGGTTTTGGAGAGTTTGGAAAAGGGCGCTGAGGGATCGAATGAGAGGTTGCGCGATAGGCGTTGAAGTTGTTCTACCTGGCGTTTGCCCTTGGGGATGCCCCAGGGCGCAATCGCGCCTTCGAGGATGGATTTTGAAGGGTCGGGCACGACGAGGTCGGGATCGACTTCAAAAACAGTGCCCATACCGCTGCAAGTGGGACAAGCGCCGTGCGGGCTGTTGAAGGTGAAGAGACGGGGTTCTATTTCTTCGATTTCAAAGTGGCCTTCTGTGCAGGCAAAGCGCGTGGAAAATGTCCATTCCCCATCGTCGATAATGTCGAGTGTGGCTGTGCCGTTGGCAAGGTCGAGGGCTGTTTCGAGTGAGTCCGCGAGGCGCGCGGCCATGTTCGTGCGCACGACGAGGCGGTCGATGACGGCTTCGATGTTGTGCGCTGTGTTTTTATCGAGAACGATATCGCTATCCAGTGATAGAACTTCGCCATTGACGCGCACCCTGAGATAGCCTTCCTTGCGCAACTGGTTAAAAACACTCAGGTGGGTGCCTCTGGTATTTCGGATCAGGGGCGCGAGGATCTGAAGGCGTTGTCCTTCGGGCAGTGCGAGTACGCGATCGACAATTTGCGCGACGCTCTGGCGCACAATGGGCTGGCTGCATATCGGACAATGCGGCGTGCCTATTCTGGCGAATAAGAGACGCAAATAGTCATAGACTTCGGTTATGGTGCCGACTGTTGAACGCGGTGTGCGGGGGATGCCGCGTTGTTGGATTGCCACAGCAGGTGAGAGACCTTCTATGCTGTCGGCATCGGGTTTGTCCATGAGATCGAGAAATTGTCGCGCATAAGCGGATAGCGATTCCACATAACGGCGTTGTCCTTCGGCGTAGATGGTGTCGAAGGCCAGGGACGATTTGCCCGACCCTGAGGGTCCGGTGATGACGACGAGGCAGTTGCGCGGTATGTCCAGATCGATGTTTTTGAGGTTGTGCTGACGCGCACCTCTGATGGTGATTGTATCGCTCATAGGTGTGATGATAAAAAATTCAGGCACTTAAAGTTTAAGTGCCTGAAAAATAAAGTGCGGCAGAGAGGACTCGAACCCCCAACCCTCTGGTCCGAAGCCAGATGCTCTGTCCAATTGAGCTACTGCCGCTGTGCGGATAATATACGGATTGTGATCGTGTTTTGCAAGCGGAGGAATTAGCTTGACAGGATACAGTGAGAGGTGTAATTAAGATGTTGTCTCGAAATTCTATTTGTCTTCTCACGGAGGTGTAATTTGAATACGCGTTCAAAAACGCTATTTGACGCAGCACAACAGGTGATTCCCGGCGGTGTGAATAGTCCCGCAAGAGCATTTGGCCCCGTAGGTGGTGATCCGCTCTTTATTGTGAAAGGAGAGGGGGCGCGAATTGTCGATGCCGATGGAAAATCTTATATCGATTTTGTGGGGTCCTGGGGACCGCTTATTTTGGGCCATGCACATCCGGAAATTGTCGCGGCTGTGAATGCAGCGGCTGCTGGGGGCACGAGTTTTGGCGCGCCGACAGAAATCGAAGTGAAGATGGCCCAATTGGTCACTGAAATGGTGCCGAGCGTGGAAATGGTGCGGATGGTAAATTCGGGTACCGAAGCCACGATGTCGGCTATTCGGCTGGCTCGCGGACACACGGGGCGAAACAAAATTGTCAAATTTGAGGGATGCTGGCACGGGCATGCCGATAGTTTTCTGATTCAGGCGGGGTCTTCAGCACTTACGATGGGCGCGCCGAGCAGTCCGGGGGTTACACCTGGAACTGCAGCGGATTCGATTACTGTGCCTTTTAATGATCTGGAAGCTGTTGAAAAAGCCGTTGTGGAAAATAGGGATGAGATCGCCGCTGTTATTGTTGAGCCTATGGCTGGCAATATGGGAGTGATTCCGCCGGTGCCAGGGTTTTTGCAGGGTTTGCGAGATATAACGGCAGAAATGGGCATTGTGCTGATTTTTGACGAGGTCATCACAGGGTTTCGCGTCAGTCAGGGTGGTGCGCAGGAGCATTATGGGGTGACGCCTGACTTGACGACTCTGGGAAAGATTATTGGCGGTGGGCTACCCGTTGGTGCTTTTGGTGGCAGGCGAGAAATTATGTCAGATATTTCACCTCTGGGAAAAATGGTGTCGCAGGCTGGCACATTGTCGGGCAATCCCCTGGCTATGACAGCGGGATATGAGACACTCCGACGATTGCAAGAACCGGGTGTTTATGAGGTATTGGAGGCAAAAGCTCAGGCGCTGGAGACTGGTATTTCGGAAAACTTAAAAGCTCTGGGATTGAAATATCAGACCAATCGGGTGGGTTCGATAATGACCTTGTTTTTTACGGAAGTACCTGTGACGTCATTCGATGCCGCCAATGCGTGTGATCAGGATTTGTTCGCCCGATATTTTCGGGAGATGCTCAATCGAGGTGTTTATCTGGCTCCGTCGCAGTTTGAGGCTGCGTTTGTCTCTCTGGCTCATTCTGACGCGGATATTGACGAGACTATAAAGGCAAATTACGAAGCTCTGAAAGCATGTATCAATTAAAAAAAATACTGCCGGTACTTTTGCTTTTTTTATGTGGCTGTAGCTCGCCACATGGCGATTATCTTCGGCAATTGCGATCGGGGACGGTTGCTCAGCGCGTTGATGCGGCTGCCTTTTTGGGTGCACAGCGAGTTTTTGAGGCTGTTCCCCATTTGCGCGCTGCTTTGCGCGACTCTGTCGCATCTGTGCGCACAAAGGCCGCCTGGGCGTTGGGAATGTTGCGGGCGAAGGAGGCATTGCGCGATCTGATCCGAATGCTTGGAGACAAAGATCGGGATGTGCGCCAGATTGTTGCCTGGGCATTGATGCAAATTGAAGAGCCGGAAGCCATTTTAGCACTCGAACGCGCTATGGCGTCTGAATCCGATGCATGGGTAAAAAAAGATATGGAGCGGGCAGTGCGCTATTTGAAGCAGTTTGATGGCGAAGCAGATGTTGAAGAAGGTCGTGTGAGAGGGGAGTTTTTCTGAAAAGATTTGACATTTGAGGTTCTATTTTATATATTTCGCGCTCTGCACCCAAAATGGTGCAGAATTTTGCTTGACTTGCGAAAGTCGATTTGATAGATTTACTCTTCACCGGCACTTTGTAAGTCAAGAGTGCCTATTTTGTTCTTTGAAAATCAAATAACGTGCATGTGTTATTCAAAAGCTTGGTAGGTTCTCAAGGTTTCTTGGGAATTCAGTATTTGCAAAAAAAAGCCCATAATATATGGGCACTCTCATTTTTTCACGGAGAGTTTGATCCTGGCTCAGAACTAACGCTGGTGGCGTGTCTTAGTCATGCAAGTCGAACGAGAAAGCACCTTCGGGTGCGAGTAAAGTGGCGGACGGGTGAGTAACACGTGGGTAACCTGCCTTTGAGTGGGGAACAACCCCTCTAACGAGGGGCTAATACCGCATAATGCAGCGGCTCCGCATGGAGACAGTTGTTAAAGGGGCAGCTTCGGTTGTCTCGCTTGAAGATGGACCCGCGGTCCATTAGCTTGTTGGTGAGGTAACGGCTCACCAAGGCAACGATGGATAGCCGGCCTGAGAGGGTGTACGGCCACACTGGAACTGAGAAAGGTCCAGTCCCCTACGGGGGCCAGCAGTCTAGAAATTTGCGCAATGGGCGAAAGCCTGACGCAGCGACGCCACGTGGAGGATGAAGCCCTTAGGGGTGTAAACTCCTGTCAGAAGGGAAGAATGCAGGAAATAACTTTTCCTGTTTGACAGTACCTTCAGAGGAAGCCCCGGCTAACTTCGTGCCAGCAGCCGCGGTAATACGAAGGGGGCAAGCGTTGTTCGGATTTACTGGGCGTAAAGGGCGTGCAGGCGGACCGATAAGTCGTCTGTGAAATCTGTCGGCTCAACCAACAACTTGCAGTCGAAACTATCGGTCTTGAGTACAGGAGAGGAGAGCGGAATCTCAGGTGTAGCGGTGAAATGCGTAGATATCTGGGAGAACACCGGTGGCGAAGGCGGCTCTCTGGCCTGATACTGACGCTGAGGCGCGAAAGCTAGGGGAGCGAACGGGATTAGATACCCCGGTAGTCCTAGCTGTAAACGATGGGTACTAGGTGTTGGAGGTTTTGACCCCTCCAGTGCCGCAGCTAACGCATTAAGTACCCCGCCTGGGGAGTACGGTCGCAAGGCTGAAACTCAAAGGAATTGACGGGGACCCGCACAAGCGGTGGAGCATGTTCCTCAATTCGATGCAACGCGAAGAACCTTACCCGGGTTTGACATATACCGGACAGCCCTAGAGATAGGGTCTTCTTCGGACTGGTATACAGGTGCTGCATGGCTGTCGTCAGCTCGTGTCGTGAGATGTTGGGTTCAGTCCCGCAACGAGCGCAACCCCTATCCTTAGTTGCCAGCACGTCATGGTGGGAACTCTAAGGAGACTGCCTATGTTAAGTAGGAGGAAGGTGGGGATGACGTCAAGTCCTCATGGCCCTTACGCCCGGGGCTGGAAACGTGCTACAATGGCCGGTACAAAGGGCTGCAATACCGTGAGGTGGAGCTAATCCCAAAAAACCGGTCTCAGTTGGGATTGGAGTCTGCAACTCGACTCCATGAACGCGGAATCGCTAGTAATCGTGGATCAGCATGCCACGGTGAATACGTTCCCGGGTCTTGTACACACCGCCCGTCAAGTGATGAAAGCCGGGAATACTCGAAGTCAGTAGTCCAACCCTCGGGAGGACACTGCCGAAGGTAGGTCCGGTAATTGGCACTAAGTCGTAACAAGGTAGCCGTATCGGAAGGTGCGGCTGGATCACCTCCTTTCTAGGGAGACGCGATGTAAGGCTACAGGCGCTTACATCTACTCCTAAGGTCAATACCAGGTTTGGCATGTGCACGTTATTTGGTTTTTAAAGCCGGGATTTTTCCCGGCTTTTTAAGGCGGGCCTATAGCTCAGTTGGTTAGAGCGCGCGCCTGATAAGCGCGAGGTCAGTGGTTCAACTCCACTTAGGCCCACCAAATTACAAAATATTTGGGGATATAGCTCAGATGGGAGAGCGCCGGCTTTGCAAGCCGGAGGTCACCGGTTCGATCCCGGTTATCTCCACCAAAGTTGTATTTTTACAGAACTTTCGGGAATTTCCCGACTGCTCTTTGACAATTGAATATGAATTGGGTATAAATTCGCCAAACTGAAGTATGGATTCTTTGCAGAGCACAGTAGTGATCTGCTGAAAACTTGTTTTGGTCAAGCTAATAAGGGCATACGGTGGATGCCTTGGTACAGAGAGGCGATGAAGGACGTGGTAAGCTGCGATAAGCCTCGGGGAGGTGCAAACAACCTTTGATCCGAGGATTTCCGAATGGGGCAACCCGATGCGGGTCATGCCGCATCACCCCCGGGTGAATATATAGCTCGGGTGGGGCTAACGGGGTGAACTGAAACATCTAAGTAACCCCTGGAATAGAAAGCAACCGCGATTTCCTCAGTAGTGGCGAGCGAAAGGGAAATAGCCCAAACCGGTTCGCATGTTAAAACCTGCATGTGTTGTGCGACCGGGGTTGTGGGGTGAGATCTGATAGAGATGCAGATCTGTCAGGGAGTTACAAATTTGCAATGTAGCCAAACAGTTCTGGAAAGTCTGGCCGCAGAAGGTGAAAGCCCTGTAGGCGAAACATTGCAAACTCCTGTGATCTCATTCCCGAGTACTGCGGGACACGTGAAATCCTGTAGGAATCTGGGAGGACCACCTCCCAAGGCTAAATACTCCTCTGTGACCGATAGTGAACTAGTACCGTGAGGGAAAGGTGAAAAGTACTCCTGAATGGAGAGTGAAATAGAACCTGAAACCGTTTGCTTACAAGCGGTCGGAGGACAAACCGCGATCTTCGGATCTCGGGGAGTCTGACGGCGTGCCTTTTGCATAATGAGCCGGTGAGTTACTCCTGAGTTGCAAGGTTAACCTACTTTGTAGGGAAGCCGTAGCGAAAGCGAGTCTGAATAGGGCGATACAGTAGCTTGGGGTAGACCCGAAGCCAGGTGATCTACCCATGGCCAGGATGAAGCGTGATTAACCTCACGTGGAGGTCCGAACCCACCAATGTTGAAAAATTGGGGGATGAGCTGTGGGTAGGGGTGAAAGGCCAATCAAACCTGGAGATAGCTGGTTCTCCTCGAAATAGCTTTTGGGCTAGCCTCTTGTTATAGAGTGGCGGAGGTAGAGCACTGGATAGGCTCGGGGGCTTCACCGCTTACCAACCCTAACCAAACTCCGAATGCCGCACACTTGTTCCAAGGGAGTCAGCGCATGGGGGATAAGCTTCATGTGCGAGAGGGAAACAACCCAGACCACCAGCTAAGGTCCCTAAGTACAGGCTAAGTGATAAAGGATGTGGGAGTGCGTAGACAGCCAGGATGTTGGCTTAGAAGCAGCCATTCATTTAAAGAGTGCGTAACAGCTCACTGGTCAAGTGAACCTGCGCCGATAATGATCGGGACTAAAGCCTGTCACCGAAGCTGTGGGCTTCAACTTTTGTTGGAGCGGTAGAGGAGTATTCTATTGTAGGCTGAAGGCAGACTGTGAAGTCTGCTGGACGACGTGGAAGCAATCATGCCGGCATGAGTAGCGATAAAACAGGTGAGAATCCTGTTCACCGAAAGTCTAAGGTTTCCTGGGGAAGGTTCGTCCGCCCAGGGTTAGTCGGACCCTAAGCCGAGGCCGAAAGGCGTAGGCGATGGGAAACAGGTTAAAATTCCTGTACCACCTTAGAGACGTTTGAACTATGGGGTAACGCAGAAGTGACGATCAGCCCGCGACTGGAAATGCGGGTCTAAGCCTGTAGGGGGATCACCAGGGAAAATACGGGTGATCACAACCCTGAGAGGTGATGGGGAAACGAGCCTTCGGGCAAGCCAACTGGTCTTAATCATGCTGCCGAGAAAAACCTCTATGTGAGTCTCTCGGGTGTCCGTACCGCAAACCGACACAGGTAGACGGGGTGAGAATCCTAAGGTGCGCGAGAGAACCCCTGTTAAGGAACTAGGCAAAATGGCTCCGTAACTTCGGGAGAAGGAGTGCCTCCAAGTAGGTGAACGGACTTGCTCCGGGAGCTGAAGGGGGCCGCAGAGAAACGGCCTGGGCGACTGTTTACTAAAAACACAGGTCTCTGCTAAGTCGCAAGACGACGTATAGGGACTGACACCTGCCCGGTGCCAGTAGGTCAAGAGGAAAGGTTAGTCTTCGGACGAAGCTTTGAATCGAAGCTCTGGTAAACGGCGGCCGTAACTATAACGGTCCTAAGGTAGCGAAATTCCTTGTCGGCTAAATACCGACCTGCACGAATGGTGTAACGACTTGGGCGCTGTCTCAACAGGGGACTCGGCGAAATTGTAGTTCCGGTGAAGATGCCGGATACCCGCGACGGGACGGAAAGACCCCATGAACCTTTACTCCAGCCTGGTACTGGGTTTCGACTCAGTATGTGCAGGATAGGTGGGAGACTGTGAAGCGGGAACGTCAGTTCTCGTGGAGTCGCCCTTGAAATACCACCCTTATTGTGTTGGAATTCTAACCTCGATCCTTGAATCAGGATTGGGAACACTGCCAGGTGGGAAGTTTGGCTGGGGCGGCCGCCTCCCAAAAGATAACGGAGGCGCCCAAAGGTTCCCTCAGCGCGGTTGGTAATCGCGCGAAGAGTGTAAAGGCATAAGGGAGCTTAACTGCGAGACATACAGGTCGAGCAGATGCGAAAGCAGGGCTTAGTGACCCGGCGGTTGCGCGTGGAAGCGCCGGAGATCAACGGATAAAAGGTACTCTGGGGATAACAGGCTTATCTCCCCCAAGCGTACATAGCGACGGGGAGGTTTGGCACCTCGATGTCGGCTCATCACATCCTGGGGCTGGACAAGGTCCCAAGGGTTTCCCTGTTCGGGAATTAAAGTCGGTACGCGAGCTGGGTTTAGAACGTCGTGAGACAGTTCGGTCCCTATCTGTCGTGGGCGCAGGATATTTGAGGAGAGCTGTCCCTAGTACGAGAGGACCGGGATGGACGAACCTCTAGTGTACCAGTTGTCTCGCCAGGGGCATTGCTGGGTAGCTATGTTCGGAAGGGATAAGCGCTGAAAGCATCTAAGTGCGAAGCCCACTCCAAGATGAGATATCCCGTGGGATAACCCACCTAAAGGCTCCTTGTAGACTACAAGGTCGATAGGTCACAGGTGTAAGCGCAGCAATGCGTTCAGCCGAGTGATACTAATCAGCCGTGAGGCTTGACCTTTTTATACATTTTTCAGCAGATCGCTTCTGTGCTTTGTTTGGTGCTCAATTCGTATTCAATTAAATTTTTCCTGGTGGCTATAGCGGAGGGGAAACACCTCTTCCCATTCCGAACAGAGAAGTTAAGTCCTCCAGCGCCGATGGTACTGCTTGGGTGACCTTGTGGGAGAGTAGGTCGTTGCCAGGAATTTTAAAAAGCCCGGATTTTTATATCCGGGCTTTTTTTTGTGTTATACAAGATCAAAAGAGTACTTGACAAAACCCGTTTGTTTTGCAATTATACGCGCCTTATTTTCCGAATTTCAAAACGAGTATTTGATAATGATATTAAGGAGGTTACAGTGAATAGATACACACCTGAAGATATCAGGAACATCGCCCTGTCGGGACACGGCGGCACGGGCAAAACGTCCGTTGCCGAAGCCGTGATGTTTTCTGCCGGTGCGACCAATCGACTCGGGTCTGTGGATGAGGGAAATACGCTGTCGGATTATACCGATGCAGAGGTTGAGCGCAAAATCTCTATCAGTACATCCATGTTGCACTGCGATTGGAAGGGCACCAAAATAAATATTCTGGATGCTCCTGGTTATGCCGACTTTATTGGCGATGCAAAAACCGCGATTTGGGCATCTGATATTGCCCTTACGCTGGTCAATGCGGCCAGTGGTGTGGAGATTGGGACGGATAAGGCATTTGGTTTTGCCGATGAATTTAATCGCGCAACTGTGTTTTTAATCAATCACGTCGATAGAGAATTTGCCGATTGCGATGGTGCGGTTTCAGCAATTCAGGAGCATTTTGGAAATGGGGCTGTTCCCTTTCAGATTCCGGTCAATGCCGGTGAAGGGTTTAATCAGATCATCGATGTTTTGCAGATGAAATTGGTAACCTATACCGATGGCAAAGCTGAGGCTTCGGAGATTCCCGAGGAATGGCAAGATCAGGCTGAGGACTTGAGGGAACAGGTGGTTGAAGGGGCTGCCGAAAGTGACGACGATTTGATTGAGCGCTATTTAGAAGAAGGGGAATTGACAGATGAAGAGATCGCACAAGGATTAAAAAACGGGATGGGCAATCGCACCTTGTTTCCCATTTTTGTGAGTGCTGCCAGCAAAAATATCGGTGTTGATTTATTGCTCGATTTTTTGTCTTCCTTTGCGCCGGGTCCGCTCGACCTGCCAATTCCCACGGCATATAAAGAAGGGTCTGAAGAAGAAGTGGCACTTACTGTAAGCGATGATGATCCTTTGGCTGCCGTGGTGTTCAAAACGATTTCCGAGTCTGTGGGTGATCTGTCATTTTTGCGCGTGTATTCCGGCAGTGTCCAATCTGGCGACGATGTCTTTAATCCCAATCGCCGTGCCAATGAGCGCATCGGTCAAATTTATTCGATGAGTGGCGGAAAGCGCGAGGATATGGACGTTGTGGGCGCGGGCGATATTGGCGCGTTGATCAAGCTAAAGGATACGCATACGGGCAATACGCTTTGCAGCAGAAACACGCGCTTGCAAATTCAGTCGGTCGAATTTCCACATCCTTTGATTCGCGTGGCCGTAGAACCCAAATCGCGTGGCGACGAAGACAAAATTAGCACGGGATTGCAAAGCATTCACGAAGAAGACCCGAGCTTTGTCGCCGGGTATGACGCGGAATTGCGTCAGATTATTGCCCAGGGACAGGGCGAGTTGCATTTGACGGTTGTGTTTGACAAGTTGAAGAGCAAGTTTGGCGTGGATGTAGAGGTGACCGTACCGCGAATACCGTACCGCGAGACCATTCAATCGCGTGCAGAAGCGCAGTATCGGCACAGAAAACAAAGCGGTGGACGCGGTCAATATGGCGAAGCTTATTTGCGCATTGCGCCCAGGCAGCGCGGTGATGGCTTTGAATTTATTGACGAGGTCGTAGGCGGTGCGATTCCCGGGAAATTTATTCCGGCTGTTGAAAAGGGGGTCGTGGAATGCATGCAACGCGGTGTGCTCGCCGGGTATCCCGTTGTCGATACACAGGTCACGGTTTACGATGGGTCCTTCCATCCGGTTGATTCTTCTGATATGGCTTTTAAGCTGGCCGGTTCCTTCGCATTTCAAAATGCATTTATGGATGCCAGGCCCATTTTGTTAGAGCCTATTTATAAAGTTCACGTCGTTGTTCCCGATTCCTATATGGGGGATGTGATGGCGGATCTCAATGGGCGACGCGGGCGCATTCAAGGCATGGATCCCGAAGGCAATTTCCAGGTCATTCACGCTGAGGTTCCACTGGCCGATCTTTACAAGTATTCGACCTCCCTTCGTTCTATGACGCAGGGCACAGGCGATTATACCATGGAGTTTTCACACTACGAGTCTGCTCCCCACGATGTGACCCAAAAGGTTATTGAGGCGTCCGAACACGATCGCGAATTGGTAGAAGCATAAGGAGATGGCGATGTCAGCCGGGCGCAGGTTCAGGGCGGCACTGGACGCAGAACGACCCTTGCAGATTGTGGGTACTATCAATGCCGTATCTGCGCTGATGGCAAAACAAGCGGGCTTTCGCGCGCTTTATCTTTCTGGTTCGGGCGTGGCTGCTGCCTCTTATGGGTTGCCCGATTTGGGCATTACAACGCTGGATAATGTGGTCGAGGATGCCCGGCGGATTACAGATGTGGTGGATTTACCGCTGCTGGTTGACATCGATACCGGGTTTGGCGGTACTTCTTTTTCCATTGGTCGTGCAGTAAAGACGCTGGAAAAAATTGGCGTTGCCGCTGTTCACATTGAAGACCAGGTATTGCAAAAACGGTGCGGACATCGCCCGGGAAAACAGGTGGTACCTGCTGAGGAGATGTGCGACCGAATCAAAGCAGCGGTCGATGCGCGGTCAGACAGCGGGTTTGTGATTATGGCGCGAACGGATTCTGTGGCCAATGAGGGTTTGGCGTGCGGTCTCAATCGCGCCCGGGAATACATTGCCGCGGGTGCGGATGCGATTTTTGCAGAAGCGTTGTGTTCCCTGGAGGATTTTCGCGCATTTGCCCAAAGGCTTTCTGTACCTGTGCTGGCGAATCTCACCGAGTTTGGACAAACGCCTCTGTTTGATCTGGACGAGATGAGAGGTGCGGGTGTCGCCATGGTGCTGTATCCTCTCACGGCGTTTAGAATGATGAATGCGGCTGCTTATCGGGCGTATAAAACGCTGCGAACACAGGGCGTGCAGGGCGCGTTGATAAACGAGATGCAGACGCGTGAAGAACTCTACGAATTGCTGGATTATTACGGGTATGAGGCGCAGGTCAATCGACTTTATGGCGCGTGAATCGCCTGAGGAGATTTTACGGGAAAAGGTCGTGAGTAAAAATGCTCACGGCCTTTTTTTGAGAGGAGGATACTGTGAGCAAACAGACGACAGGTTTGAGAGGGGTTAAGGCTGGCAGTACGTCGATTTGTACTGTGGGCGCAGAAGGTCACGGTTTGCACTATCGGGGCTATGCGATTGAAGACCTGGCACAATATGCCTGTTTTGAGGAAATCGTGCATTTGTTGTTGTGGGAGAAGTTGCCCACTGAGAGAGAATTGGATGCGTTGAAAACGCAGTTGCGAGCGCACCGGCAGTTGCCAGATTTGGTTGTGCGGATTCTGCGTTCGCTGCCTTCAGACGCACATCCGATGGATGTTTTGCGAACCGGTGTATCGGCACTTGGCATTGCCGAGCCTGAGCGGGATTTGGGAGATGGCGTAGCTGTGGCTGTGCGGCTTATGGGTGCATTGCCCTCTATGCTGGGGGTCTGGCATATAGGTGCCGATGTTTTGGATGTGGATGTGGATGATCACGCGGCTTATATCTTGCATATGCTCAAATCGGAGACGCCTTCGGAGTTGGAATGTCGGATGATGGATGCGTCGTTGATTTTATATGCCGAGCACGAGTTTAATGCCTCGACATTTACGGCGAGGGTATGTGCCTCTACGCTTGCCGATTTTTATGGATGTATTACCGGGGCTATTGGCACTTTGAGCGGGTCTTTGCACGGGGGCGCGAATGAGCGGGCAATGGAATTGATCGAGCAGTTCGAGACGCCCGAAGACGCGGCAACAGGTGTGCGAGAGATGCTGGCGCGCAGAGAATTGATTATGGGGTTTGGGCACGGGGTTTATCGCGTGCGAGATCCGCGCAATGCGATTATTAAAGAATGGGCGCGTCAGGTGAGTGCAGCAATGGGCGATATGAGCCTGTACGAGATTTCTGAAGCGATTGAGCGGGTTATGTGGGATGAGAAGAAGTTGTTTCCAAATCTGGATTTTTATTCGGCAACAGCGTATCACATGGCCGGTATTAAGACGGCGCTTTTCACGCCCATATTTGTGCTCAGTCGTTGCAGTGGTTGGGCTGCTCATGTGGTGGAGCAGCGGGCGGATAATAGACTGATTCGGCCTCTGGCGGAATACACGGGGGTAGAGGCGCGAGATTATGTGCCAATAGAAGACAGGGGCTAAGAAGTGTGAAGTAGGAAGTGTGAACAACCGTAGGGGCGAGGCATGCTTCGCCCGTCATCGCGGCATGTCTAAAGCCGCGATCCAGGGGTTTTTAGCTGATCGCTGATTGCTAATAGCTTGAGGATTGCTATGGATGATCGGGTACCGGATAGAGAACTGGTGGCTATCGCACAGTACGTGCTGGATTGTGAAGTGAATTCTGAGGAGGCTTTTCAGACGGCTCGATTGTGTCTGATGGATAGTTTGGGGTGTGCGGTGCTTGCATTGCGGTTTTCTGAGTGTACGAAGATGCTCGGTCCCGTGGTGCCTGGAACCATTGTACCGCACGGTGCGCGGGTGCCGGGTACTGATTACGAACTCGATCCGGTGACTGCCGCGTTTAATATTGGGACACTGGTGCGGTGGCTGGATTTTAACGATACGTGGTTGGCGGCGGAGTGGGGACATCCTTCGGATAATCTGGGTGCAATTCTCGGGGTGGCGGACTGGATGTCGCGCACTCAGCGGGCACAGGGGAGAGACGGACTGGTGATGCAGGATGTGTTTGTGGCGATGATCAAAGCGCATGAGATTCAGGGCGTGATGGCATTGGAAAACAGTTTTAATGCCCGTGGGCTGGATCATGTGATTTTGGTGAAGTTGGCGAGTGCGGCGGTTTCTGCTGGGCTGTTGGGGTGTGATGAGGGGCAGGTTGTCAATGCATTGTCACAGGTGTGGTGCGATTTGGGTCCTTTGCGAACCTATCGGCATGCGCCCAATACGGGGTCGCGCAAGAGTTGGGCGGCGGGAGATGCGACAGCGCGTGGCGTATTTTTGGCATTGCAAACAAAGCGCGGCGAGATGGGATATCCAACGGCTCTATCTGCACCCGTTTGGGGTTTTTACGACCGCTTGTGGAATGGCGACCGGTTTCAGTTTCAGCGCGTGTACGGTTCTTATGTGATGGAAAACGTGTTGTTCAAAGTGTCTTTTCCCGCTGAATTTCACGCACAGACAGCAGTAGAAGCCGCGTTTGCGTTGCACAATGAGGTGGCACCGCGTTTGGAGGCTGTTGAGCGGGTGGTGATTGAGACTCACGAAGCTGCCGTAAAAATTATCGATAAGACCGGTCCGCTGTACAATCCGGCAGATCGGGATCACTGCTTGCAGTATATGGTGGCTATAGGGCTGATTTTTGGCGATTTGACCGCAGATGACTATGAAGAGGAGCGTGCAGGAGACGCGCGTATTGATATGTTGAGAGAAAAGATGGTGGTGACTGAAAACGCTCGGTTTACACGGGATTACCACGATCCTGACAAGCGGTCAATTGCCAATACTGTGCAGGTGTTTTTCAATGATGGGTCGGCGACAGAGGCCGTGACGGTGGAATATCCCATCGGGCATCGGAGCAGGCGGGAGGAGGCCGCGCCCTTGCTGGTGGAAAAGTTTGTGGAAAATATGACGACGCGGTTCGAGATGCGTCAGGTTCGAGATGTGTTGGCTGTGTTTGAAGGGTCAGATTTGGATACTATGCCCGTGTGGGAATTTATGGATTTTTTGCAAGTTCGTAAGTAGCGTATTTCCTATTGCACAATGGCGGGGTTCTGACTACATTTGGATCAAGGTAATAGGAGACTTATAAATAAAGGAGTATGGCAGGATGGCTGGACATTCTAAATGGGCAAATATCAAGCATCGCAAGAGCCGTCAGGACGCGGCTCGAGGCAAGGCGTTTACCAAATTGATCCGAGAGATTACGGTGGCTGCCCGCGAGGGTGGCGGCGATGAAGCGAATAACCCGCGTCTGCGTGCGGCTGTTCTGAGTGCGAAGGCTGAAAATATGCCTATGGTCAATATTGACCGCGCGATTAAAAAGGGTACGGGAGAGCTTGAAGGCGAGTCTTATGAAGGTGCGATTTACGAGGGGTACGGACCGGGTGGTGTGGCCATGTTTGTTGAAACTCTGACAGATAATCGAAATCGCACGGTATCTGAAGTGCGGCATTTGTTTGGCAAATACAATGGCAGTATGGCCGAAAGTGGTGCCGTGGCGTGGGTGTTTGAGCAAAAGGGCCTGGTTTCTGTGTCCAAAGAGGGCGTGGAAGAAGAAGAACTGATGCTGATCGTTTTAGATGCTGGCGCCGAGGATATTGTAGAAGAAGAGAATATCTACGAAGTTTATGCATCTTTGCCCGATTTTGAAAGCGTTCGCAAAGCGATTGAAGATGCGGGTATTGAAATTGAGCGCGCTGAGTTGACGCGCGTTCCGCAAAGTACTGTGCCCGTTGAAGGCAAAACCGCGCAGCAATTGTTGACTTTGATGGAAATGCTCGAAGACAATGACGATGTGCAGCGGGTATATACCAATTTTGAGATTGACGATAGAGAACTATCAGCCCTGACAGCTTGATTTCCCCTCCCCCTTCACACTTCCTACTTCCTCGTGAACTGGTCTGGACTGCGACCAGTTGTACACCATTCCACACTTCAAAAAAGGTGGCTCGCGTGATCATTCTGGGTATTGATCCGGGCAGTGTGGTAACCGGTTTTGGTCTGGTTGAGCACCAGAACCGAAAAAATCGGTTGCTGCAATGCGGCTGTATTCGGCCCGGTAATAAATTGTCTTTCCCCCAGCGCTTGCTCTATATCTACGACCACTTGCTCGCGCTGGTCGCGGATGCAGGCCCGCATGAAGTCGCGCTTGAATCTGTTTTTTACGGTGTCAATACGCAATCGTTGATTAAGTTGTGTCAGGCGCGAGGGGCTATTGTGACGGCGCTGGCCAATTCCGATTTGCCCATTTTTGAATACGCGCCCCGCGAAGTGAAAAGAGCGGTTGTGGGCCGGGGGAGTGCGTCCAAAGAACAGGTGCAGTTTATGATCCAGCGCTTGCTTGGGAAAGAAGCAGTGGATCAGGGATTTGATGCGACAGATGCCGTGGCGATTGCCCTGTGCCATGCGCATCAGAAGGTTGCCGTGCAGGGACCTGGGATACGGCAAAATAAATTGTCGGAGAAGATTGAGGCGTTGAAAAAGGGCGGTAGGGAACAGAGTCGATTTGATGAAAAACTCAAGGAGATCGGCGTGGATGCCAGGTTGCGACGGCGATTGAACCGAAGGGGAAGATGATACAATGATTGCGTTTCTACAAGGGCAATTGGTCGAAAAACACCCGACCCATGTTATTGTCGATGTTCAGGGCGTGGGGTATCACGTCAATATTTCACTGTCGAGCTATGAATCGCTTTTGGTTGAGGATGGGAGCGTGAATATTCTCACGCATTTGCATGTGAGAGAAGACGCGATGACGCTTTACGGGTTTGCCTCGGTGTCCGAGCGCGATTTGTTTGAGCGCCTGATCGCGGTTTCGGGTATTGGGCCACCGATGGCATTGAAAATTTTGTCCGGTATTCCCATTGCCGATTTCAGGCGGTTGGTTGCCGCAGAAGATGCCCGGGGGTTGACGCGCATCAAAGGCATTGGTCAAAAACTCGCGCAGCGTCTGGTGCTGGAGATGAAGGATAAAATTGGCGATATTGCGCCAGAAGATTTTACATCCGATGCCGTGGGGGATGCAGATCCCGATGTATTAGACGAAGCCGCTGCTGCTCTATCGGGTTTGGGCGCGAATCCAGTACAGGCGCGCAAAGTTGTTGCAACGGTCTTGCAGGAGATAGGCGACGATGCACCGATTGAGGAAGTGATTAAGCGGGCATTGAGGAGTATTTAGCAGCATAAGGCTATTTTATGGATGAACGATTTACCGATCCCGAGTTTCAGGATGGCGACGAACTTGAGCGCGATCAACGGATTCGTCCGATTCGATTTGACGATATGGTCGGGCAAGAAAAGGCGAAGACGAATTTGCGTATTGCTGTGGAGGCTGCGCGTCATCGCAATGAGGCTATGGATCACATTTTGTTGCACGGGCCTCCCGGACTGGGCAAAACGACGATGGCTTATGTGATAGCGCACGAGCTTGGGGTTGAAATTCATGTGACATCGGGACCGGTGCTTGAGCGCCCGGCTGATCTGGCGGGGATTTTGACGAATTTGAATGAGCGCGATGTGCTGTTTATCGATGAGATCCATCGCATGAATCGGGTGGTAGAAGAGCATTTGTATTCGGCAATGGAGGATTTTACGCTGGATATTATGATCGATAGCGGACCGAGTGCCAGATCGTATCAAATTCCGCTTGAACCCTTTACTATGGTGGGCGCAACAACGCGATTGGGACTGCTCACAGCGCCGATGCGATCGCGCTTTGGGTTGATGGAGCGGCTGGATTTTTATGCTCCGGATGAGTTGCAGGCCATTGTGATGAGGGCTGCGCGTATTTTGGGTATTGAGATTGAAGAGGATGCCGCGCGCGTGATTGCCCACAGGTCGCGGGGAACAGCGCGCATTGCCGGGCGTCAGTTGTCGCGGTCTCGCGATTATGCACAGGCGCGTGCCGATGGGGTGATTACAGAAGAAGTTGCGGTTAAGGCGCTGGCATTGTTGGGGGTGGATGCAAAGGGGTTGGATGAAATGGATCGCCGATTGTTGGAAACGCTGATCGATAAATTCGAAGGTGGTCCCGTTGGCTTAAATAATCTGGGTGCTGCGCTGAGTGAAGAGACAGGCACGCTGGAGGAAGTGTATGAACCCTATCTGATTCAGGAGGGGTTCCTGGTGCGCACGCCTCGGGGGCGTCAGGCAACGGCGCGGGCGTATTTGCATTTGGGGAAGACGCCACCTGAAGATGGGTCACAAAGTAAGTTGTTTTGAGGTATTGTAAGTTGACAAAATTTTTGGGTATTGAGACTTCGACCGAGGACATTTCACACCCAACAGAGGAGGGCATGGGGAAATGAGAATCAACCTGACCAGCGTCTTCGTGGACGACCAGCAGAAGGCGCTTCGATTCTACACGGAGATCCTTGGTTTCCGCGTCAAGCACAACATCCCGCTGGGAAAGAACGCCTGGATCACCGTCGTATCCGAGGAAGCTCCGGAGGGGACGGAGTTGCTGCTTGAACCCGAAGAACACCCCGCAGTCGGTCCATTCAGGACGGCGATGGTGGAGGACAGGATCCCCAGTGCCAGCTTTGCAGTTGATGATGTCGAAGCCGAGTACGAGCGCCTCGTGGCCAAAGGTGTGCGCTTCGTTCAGCCGCCAACGGACCTCGGGACTGTCATTACCGCAGTCTTCGACGATTCATGCGGCAACCTGATCCAGATTGCAGAGGAGAAGGGTCAACCCTGAGGCGCCACCACCGACGGCGTGGGCGTATTTGCATTTGGGGAAGACTCCGCCGGAAGATGGGTCGCAACGTAAGTTGTTTTGAGGTATTGCAAGTTGACAAAATTTTTGGGTATTGAGACTTCGACACCGGTATGCAGTGTGGCTTTGGCCTGCGATGCCCGCGTGGTTGTGGAATACACGTTGGAATTGGGTTCACATCATTCGGAACGGTTGCAGCCGATGGTTGAAATGGTGTTGCGGGAGGTGGGTTTAAGTGTTGGCGATCTGGATGGCGTGGCTGTGGCTGCTGGTCCCGGTTCGTTTACGGGGTTGCGTATCGGTATGGGTCTGGCAAAGGGGTTGTGTCGCGGTGCGGATCTTGTGTTTGTGTGCGTGTCAACCCTCGCGGGTATGGCTTTTGGGACAGGGGTAGAAGGGATGCCCGTTTGCCCGATGCTGGATGCCCGGCGAGGCGATGTGTATGCGGGGGTATATGATCTCGTTGCGGGGGATCCGATTTCGAAAATGCCCGATCGCGCAGATGCGGTTTCCAATTGGGTCACGCGTCTGCCGCGTCCCGTGACTGTGGTGGGAGATGGTGCCCAGGCTTATCGCGATGTTATTGTCGATGCGTTGGGACGAGATGCGTATTTTGCAAATGCAACTCTGGGTCGCCCCACTGCTGGGGCTGTTGCGCTGCTGGGGCAGGCGCGTTGCGAACGGGGAGAGGTAGATGATGCGGAGACAGCAGAGCCTTTTTATTTGCGGCGAACACAAGCAGAGCGCGTGCGAGAAGCGCGGTTGAGTGGTGATGGATAATTCGATGACACCCGTGCTGGTGGAGATGATCCCTGCGCATCTCGACCAGGTTATAAAAATTGAAAAGGCTGTTTTTCCCGCTCCATGGAAACGCCGCGATTTTGAGTTTGCGCGGAATCGCGAAAATAGTTTTTGCCGGGTGGTTATGGTCGAGTGCGAGATTGCGGGCTATGTTGTGGGTTTTTTGATTGGTCGGGAATTTCATCTGGTGAATTTGGCTATTGCGCCTGATTTTCAAAGAAAGGGGCTGGGCAGAAAAACGCTGAAAGCTGTATTTGATCTGTTGGAGAAAATGGCGCAGGTGGTGTCTTTGGAGGTGCGTATGTCCAATTGTGCTGCGATCGATCTCTATAAGAAGATGGGGTTTGAGACTATAGCGATCAGAAAAGCGTATTATACACACCCTCGCGAAGATGCGCTGGTGATGTTAAAACCGCTCAATACCCGATTGTCCGATTGGGTGTCGCAGGTGTTTGAAGTTTAGTCCCCCCAATACAGATTGTGCCCTTGCCCGGGGAACCAGATGAGATCGACGCCCATGCTCACGATGAGCGATAGGGTGTATCCCACGATCATGCCGATGAAAAAGGGTTTTGCCCTGCGATACAGCGCGATTCCTCCCAGGCGGAAGATGATAAATTTAATCAGCCAGGTTAGAAATACGGATAAAATGGCGGTGCGCGCCGAATAGAAGGTTACGACTGTAAAGCCGATGGGATGGAGAGGCCACCAGGTGAATCGGTATTGGCAGAGGGTTAAGATGCCCATTGTCAGCGCGCCAAATGCCGTAAATGCCATCCGAAGACCGTAGTGGGTCTCTTTGCCAATGTCGCGGATGGACGATACAATGCCGTCGTAGTAACGCGGCGCGGCAACTCGGAACATGTACGAGCCAAAATTGAATGCGCCGTCGGTATAGCCCAGATAAATTGTCGATGCGGCGGCGGCGATGAGCGAAAATACAAATGCAAATGCGATGGTCAAGCCCAGTACGCGTGCCCGATTGCCCAGGTTGATGCTCAACCGGGCGGCATGGGCGGCAGCGGGCATGGTGAAGCTTTTGCCATTTTGATACATGCTGCCCACTTGTTGCCGCATGGCAATTGTGTTTGGCGACAGTGAATCGGGCGGTGCGAATCCCATAATGCCGGTGCCCAGGCTGCTGGGCGATTCCAGGAATACGAGTCCGGTCATTGCTACGATTTTGGCAAATCCAGTGTAAAAAACAAACCAGAACACCGTGACCAATACGGCCCAAAACGGTGTCATCCCTCCTTTGAATAACCAGAACATGGCAAATAGAGCACAGGCGAGAAATGTGGCGACTGCAGTGCGGTAGGACATCAATTCGTTCTGGTCGTCCATGTTTTTTGTTTGACGAAATGCCTGTTGAAATACTGCCTTTATGTGGGTTCGCGCAATCCACAATCCCCACAGACAAAAGACGATAAATCCCCCCAGTGCTTGCTGTCGCGTGCCAGCAAATTCGCCTAGGCCCTCTGCCAGGCCCAGCCGATTGGTCATCCCTATTTGAAGCCAGGTGAGTACCCAGAATATCCAGATGGAAAATAAGACCTGTAGATCGGTAAAGTACGCAAATCCAATAATTAAAAAGTTGAGCCGCCCGTGCAGGAAGGGTACGTACCGTCCCAATGAGATCGTGTAATTTTGGATTCCTATGGTAATTACGGGGAAGCTGGGATCGAAGTAGCCGATGATGTACCACAGGACGATAACTGCGGGAATGGAAAAGCCAGCCCAGAATAGCGGCTGTTTCATGTATTCGGGAAATCCCTTTGGTCCCGCTGTTTCGGCGAGTTCTTCGGCTACTTGCGCAAAGGGGAATGGCAATCGTTCTTGTTCGACCCATTGCCGGCGCAGGATTGTCGCCAGTGCGACTGATCCCAGGCCGAGCGCAGCGATAAAGCTCAGCCACCAGAATGTGGGGCGTATCCAGATTGCCCAGGGGATCGTTGCGTTGCGAGGCAAGCCCTCGTAAAACCAGGCCAGTTGATCTTTGGCATCTTCGACTACGAGATAGGGTTGGACGAGGCCAAAGACGTATTCTTCCCAGAGGTTTTCCGGCGTTGCCATGTAGTGCATTACGGCATAGGTTGCCAGTACGCGCCCGAGCAGTTCATTGATGGACATGCTCACATAGCCTACCGCAAAAATGAAAATCAATTCCCAGGGCTGTAATGCATATCCCAGAGCGCGCAGCGCGGGGTTTACGATAAAGATCAGTACCAAAAATGGCATAAAAATACCCATCGGTATCATGCCTTCGACCAGTGATATGGTGTGCATGTAGTGATGGGTATAGGGTATGATTGCGTTGATTGATACGGTGATCAATACAGCCAATGCAATTGCCCACCAGGGCGATCGTTGTGTCAGGGGTTGGGGTTCCTGTATGTCGGTTGTTTGAACTGACACAAAGTCAGGCTCCTTGAATCAGCGAATCTACGAATCAGCGAATCAATGAAACAGGTAATGTACATGAAAGTCGTCATTGCGGCATGCTTAAAGCCGCAATCCAGAGATTTTGGGTGGTTGGGCGAGGTTCGTCTATGAACTGGCCTGAGAAGCGGCCAGTTGTACCCCGCTCCGTCTATTCGCGCTTTTTATTTCGGAAATCCCTCTTTGCGAATGCGTTCGCCCACTGCGAGCAGTACTGGTACATCTTTTTCGTCGAGTGATCCATCGGGCAGGGGTCCGGTGTTTAACAATAGATTGCAACCGCTTTCCCGCGCTGCTGTCAGTGCCTTCCAAACTTCTTCCTCAGTTTTGTGGTGGCCTCCTTCGGCGAGATAGCCCCAGGATACGCCTTTTCCTCCTGGTCCAGAACACATTGTGGTGCAGATTTCCATGGGTTTGTTTGCCTGTTCTACGGCCTGATGTTCGGGTGCCTGAAAGTCTTCGGTGCCCAGCAAGCCCTGTTTGTAGGAGACGAGTACCTGTGGTTGTACGCTGTGGATATAGTCGTAGAGTTCCTGACTCTTAAATTTTGCTTTGTCGCCGTTGTTGGGAACGGCAACCCCGTCCAGCCAGATTGCGGCTACGGGTCCGTAATTTGTGAGTAGTTCTGTGATTTGCGCCTGCATAAAGTCGAGATATATTTGCAGGTTGTGCGCGGAGCCAGTGGCATAGCTCGGTTCGGGCGGGTCGTATTTGGGTCTTGCCTGTCCACCCCATTCGTCGTTGTTGGGGGCATGTGGATGTTTCCAATCTCGTCCATGGGAGTAGTACAAACACAATCCGAGTGCGTGTCGATCACACGCTTCGGCCAGTTCTTTGATCAAGTCGAGGCCCGCTGGGGCATTGGTGCTGTTAAAGTCCGTTTCCGCTGTGTCGAATAAGCAGAATGAGTCGTGATGCCGCGTGGTGATGTTGATGTATTTCATCTCGCAGTCAACGGCAAATTGCGCGATGCGCTCGGCATCGAAGTTTTCAGCGGTGAAGTCGTCTATGAGTTTTGCGTATTCGGCAACGGGTATGAGTTCTCGCAATTGTACCCATTCGTGTCGCCCTATTAGAGAGTAGAGTCCGTAGTGTAAGAACAGGCCGTAACGCGCTTCGCGGAACCATTGTAGTGCAGCAGCACGCGGGTTGTCGGCGTAGAGGTCGGCGTAATTTTTCAAATAATTGGGGATATTGCTCATGAGTATCTCCGGTTGTAAGTGGGTTCAAACTATGCTTGTAAGAATTCAGGTACGCTGAAGTACCGCTCGCCCGAGTCGCAGATTATGGTTGCAACCCGCTTGCCCGGTCCCAGGTCGCGGGCGATTTGCAGGGCGGCGAATACATTTGCCCCGGCGGATATGCCGGCCAAAATGCCTTCTTCGCGACCGAGTTTGCGAGCCGTTTTGATGGCGTCTTCGTCGCGTACGCATATAAGTGCATCAAAGATGTCGCGGTTGAGTACGGAGGGTACGAATCCTGCGCCGATGCCCTGGATGCCGTGTAGTGCTGGCTCTCCGCCCGATAGGACTGGGGATTTGGCGGGTTCGACTGCGATTACGCGCACATGGTCTAATGCGGCTTTTAAGACTTCGCCCACGCCTGTGATGGTTCCTCCCGTGCCTATGCCTGCGACAAAGGCGTCGAGGTGACCGTCAACGGCTTCTAATATTTCCCGAGCTGTGGTTTGGCGGTGTATTTCCGGGTTGGCAGGGTTGTTGAATTGTTGCGGCATAAAGGTCGTTTCGGGTGATTCGTTGACGATTCGTTCGGCTTCTGCGACAGCGCCGGGCATGTCGAGGTCGCCCGGTGTTAATATCAATTCGGCGCCGTAACTTTCGAGCAGGTCGCGTCGTTCCCGGCTCATGGAGTCGGGCATGGTTAGTATCAGGCGATAACCTCGCGCGGTTGCGACCATTGCCAGACCAATGCCGGTGTTGCCACTGGTTGGCTCGACGATGGTCATGCCGGGCTTTAAGTGTCCGTCGCGTTCTGCGGCATCGATCATGGATAGGGCTATGCGATCTTTTACCGTGCGAGCCGGATTCAAAGATTCCATTTTGACGACGATTTCGGCCATGTCGGATGTCGCCAGGTTGTTTAAGCGAATTAGTGGCGTACCGCCGATCAATTGCATGAAGTCATCGACGATTACGTTTTCTTCAGGCATACGTCACCATCCTCCTACTTGTGTTCGATCTACGACATCTTTGGAGAGCATTCGCAGCGCGTCGCCGATGCCTTGCGTGCGGGCGAGGTCGCGTTGGCTTGCCGCGTCGTAGATGCCGTAGCCGCGCATGCGGTCAATTTCCCAGAGTGTTTGTTTTTCTCGCGTGTCGTAAAAGGCCATTTTTACATAGACGGAGATTTGATATTGTTCGGCACTCGCTTGTCCGCCATAAGTAAAGGGTTCTTCTTTGATTTCGAGGACAGTGCCTTGCAATACGGCATCTGCCCGATCTTCTTCGACTACGCGCAGGGCACCGTCAGAGACAAATCCCTGAATTAAGCTGTCTGTCAATGCCTGGTGAATACCGGCTTCGAGGCTTTCGTTGTCGAGCAGCGGTACAGCGACGGAGCGGATGCCACCACTGCCCGTGGCAGATGTGGAGTAATAAGCACAACTCAAGGGTAGATACATGATGAGGAGTAAGCAGCAAGCCGACCACTTTTGGGATGTGATCAATTTTTTTCCTCCTCAGGAGCTTCGTTTTCAGTGGTATTATCTTCTGCTTGCTCTTCGGATGTCTGCTCTTCTGTTGTTTCGTCTTTTTTGAGTTCATCTACATAGTTCATTCTCAGTTCAAATAATACGTGTTCCATTAATCTTTGCTCGTTGTCGTTTAAGTTGCCTTTTGTTTTTTCGTCCAGCATGCCCAGGATGTCAATCATGTTTTTCGCCTGTTCCAGGTTGCGCTCGATCTGGTTGGTTACCGGGTTCATCACTTTGCCCAGGTTTTGCAATGCCATGCCCTGAAACATCATGACCAGTTGCATGAATAACAATTCGTTTTGTTGATCTTGTGTCGGTATGTTTTGGTCGGCCATTTCTGCGCTCTCCTTCCCGTTTTCGGTTGGAAATATAATTCCCTAATATTTCAAAACTTCTTATGGATGTCAAGGCGATGTTCGCTGTGGTGTGAATGTACGAGAAATACGCGCTTATCGGGTTGCACAAAATTTTGATTGTGAGTATTTTTTGGAATAAGTAGAAAAGGCTCTCTCGATTTTTGCATTCGAAGGATTTTCCATGAGTGCGGTTGCATTACAAACAGATCAAGATGCTCTTACGCTTCATTTCGGGTCTGTATTGCGCATGGACAGGCATGAGTTTTTTGAATTTTGTCAGACCAATCCCGATCTGAAGATGGAACTCACCTGCGAAGGAGATGTGATCATTATCCCGCTAAAAGGGAGCAAAGCTGGACAGAGGAATTTTGGACTTATCGGTCAATTTGGTATTTGGATGCAATCTGATGAAACGGGTTTTGGCTTTGATTCATCCGCGGGTTTTACCCTTCCCAATGGTGCTGTGCGTGCTCCGGATCTGGCGTGGATTAGAAGAGAGCGGTGGGAGGTGCTTTCAGAAGATGAGCAGGAGGAGTTCGCTCCAATTTGTCCCGATTTTGTCGTCGAATTGCTTTCTCGAACAGATCGCCTTGAGACGATAAAAGATAAGATGCAGGAATATATCGATAATGGCGCGCAACTCGGTTGGCTTCTCGATCCGAGAGAGCGAAATGTTTATGTCTATCGTCCAGGTGAAGAGGTCGTTTGTCTGGCTGATCCGGAAACCATTTATGGCGATCCCGTGTTGCCCAATTTTAAACTCAATGTTCGCAGGCTCTGGGAATAGGTTAGCAAACCAAGCTATCAGCTATCAGCTATCAGCGGTCAGCCCGCATCAACCTTATATATAATCAATCCCATCAACAGCGCCGTCATCGCGGCATGATGTTGAGCCGCGATCCAGAAGGTTTTGGTTTGTCATTGCGGCATGCTTAAAGCCGTAATCCAGAAGTTATAGCTCGCAAGCGCGTCAACACGTTTTCCGCGTCGTTATATCCTCGGGTTATAAAGGTTACGGACGCGTTGTTTCTTACGACGAGACTTGGAAACTGATTGGCATTCATCGACCGCCTGATATTAAATCCATCTTGCATCTGTTGTTCTGTTTCGGGTGAGGATAGATCGCGGGCAAATCGCGGTGTGTCTAATCCGATTTCACCCGCCAATGCGACGAGGACCTCTACATCTGAGGGGTTGCGCGCTGCCTGGTAATAGGCGCATTGAATTGCCTCGAACATTTCAGTTCCCGCTCCCTGATTTTGAGCCGCATAAAATGCCCTGCAAGAGGGATATGTGCATCGCCGCGGTTTGCATTTTTCCCAAAAGTCCCAGTTAAAATTCGCGCCTGTTATCGTCGCTACTTCGCGCCATGCGCGCTGGATATGTGCCTGCATCACATCGGGCATGGGTTCATCGGTGTCGCGCGCCAATCCTCCCATGATATATACGGGTGATAACTTTTCGGGTACGGCTTTTTTTATTTTTTCCAATACTGGCTGAAATCCCCAGCACCACGAACACATGGGGTCGGCGACGTAGTAAAGTGTTTTCATGGGTTTCTCCTGTTGTATAATGGGTAGTTGCTATCTCGCCAAATTACGAAAGGGGTTAAAAATAATGCGTTTGAGATATTTAATTCTGGCTCTGTGGTTTCTACTCTTGATGGGACAGGCCGATGCGTCGTTGCGCCAGGTTTTCGACGCATTTATTGCCGGACACTATGAGAAAGCAGAGGCGCATTTACAAACGCTTCTAAAAACATCGTCGGATAAAGGCGAGATACACTTTCTTTTAGGTCGATTAGCATTTTGGGATAATAGATTAGATGATGCTGTTGACCATTTTGAGAAAGCCGCTAAATTCGATCCCCACAATGCCAATTATTACTGGTGGCTGGGACAAATGTATGGTGAAAAAGCGGTGACAGCCAGCATTTTCAAGAGGTTTGGACACGCTCGCAATACAAAAAAAGCCATGGAAAAAGTCATTGCTCTGGATCCAGACCATATTGAAGCGCGGTTTTACTTGATAAGATATCATCTTGAAGCACCGGGTATTGTAGGGGGAAAAAAAGAAGAAGCACAAAATCTGGCCGATCAGATTAAGATGCGCGATCCCATCAGGGGGTATGCAGAACAAGCTGAAATTTATCGCAGCAGGGATGAGTGGGATAAAGCCGAACAGGAGTTGAGAACCGCATTAGAAAAAGCCCCATCCAGCCCCCGGCCCGTTTTATGGCTTGGCGAGCATCTCTGGCAAACAGAACGTCGTGAAGAAGCCGTTGAGTTGCTCGAATCTTATGTGCAACAACACCCTTTTTCCAGTCGTGCCTTAAGTACGCTCCGTACCTATTTGCTGAGTCTCAAACAACCTGATCGAGCATATCGCGCTGCGGAACAATGTCTCCAGATAACGACCGATTCCCTATCGGTAAGGCGCAATACAACTATTTCATCATTTGAAAAGATAATAACATTTCAAGCACGTAAAATGAATGCATTATACGCTTTGGGACGCATATTAGCGGAATCTGGGGATAGACTTGACCTCGGTCTTGAATACTTCAAAGAGTGTCTGCAAATTCTACCACCAGGTTCAGACCGAACAAGAGGTAACGCATATAACCGGATAGGGCAAATTTATCTTCATCAAAACGAAATCCAAAAGGCTCGCGAGGCGTTCCAAACTGCTCTCAAGTGGAGGCCCAAACAAGAATCTGCCCGCAAAGCACTTGAAAAATTAGATGAAGAAAAAAATAAATAATGGGTCGTATCCCAAGACGGTTCACCTGTGCGTTAGAGAAACTATTTGCATGGCGTTCTCATGCGCCATATCTTGCGGTAGAGTGTAAGTTTATTTTTTCTTCCCCCCCTTTTCAAAGGAGGCTTGCGTGAAAATTGAAGTCACTGTGAACGGGGAGCATCAAAGTCACGACGTGGAACCGCGGATGTTGCTCGTGCATTTTTTGCGCGATGTCGTCGGGCTTACTGGCACGCATGTGGGCTGCGAGACCAGCCTATGTGGCGCGTGCAGTGTGATGCTCAATGGAGATGCTGTCAAATCGTGTACGGTTTTGGCAGTGCAAGCCGATGGTGCTGAAATTACGACCATTGAGGGCCTTGCCCAAAATGGTGAATTGCACCCTATTCAGGAGGGCTTCTGGGAGTGTCACGGATTGCAGTGCGGTTTTTGTACCCCGGGCATGATTATTGCCGCGCACCAGCTTTTAGAACGCAATCCCAAACCCAGCGAAGCCGATATTCGTCGCGGTATAGAAGGCAATTTGTGCCGCTGTACAGGGTACCAACACATTGTCGATGCGGTTCAATACGCATCGAAAAAAATGACCACATAGGAGGCGCCCCATGCCTGTTAGCAAATCTGTTGGCGCCCGTATTAAGCGCCGAGAAGACCCCCGATTGATTCAGGGCCTTGCTCATTACGTCGATGACATCAAGTTGCCCAATTTGTTGCATGTCGCGATTTTGCGAAGCCCTTATGCCCATGCGCGCATCAATAGTGTTAATACCGATGCGGCTCAAAATTTATCCGGCGTCAAGTCTGTTGTCACTGGCGATGATGTCAAAGACGTCATTGGTGGGATTCCCTGTGCAGCTACAGATCCGGAGGGATTTCCGGGTATTAAGGTGCCCCACCATCCCGTGCTCGCTACGGGAAAAGTGCGTTTTGTTGGTGAACCCATCGCCGCTGTTGCAGCGACTGATGCGTACATTGCTCAAGATGCACTGGATTTGATTGAGGTCGATTACGAACCTCTCGATGCCATCAATTCAGCTGATGCGGCTTTTGCCGATGGCGCGCCTGTTATTCACGAAGATTGGGACGATAATATGGCTTTTACCTGGAGTATTGCCGGGGGCGATGTTGATGCGGCTTTTGCCGAAGCCGATCACGTCGTCAGCCAGCGGATTGACCATCAACGTCTGGTTCCCAATCCTATGGAAACGCGGGGCGTGGTTGCCCAATATTTGCCCGGCAAAGACCAGCTCAATTTATGGTCATCTACGCAAATTCCCCATCTTTTGCGCACGCAAATATCCGTTATGCTGGGTATGGCCGAAAATCATGTGCGCGTTATCGCGCCCGAAGTGGGCGGTGGCTTTGGTTGCAAGCTCAATGTGTACGCCGAAGAGGCTCTGCTCGGGCATATGGCAAAATATCTCGGGCAGCCCGTGAAGTGGATTGAGGGGCGGCGTGAAAATTTTGTGCATACGATTCACGGACGCGATCAGACCGGGGATGTCGAACTTGCGGTGAAAGACGACGGTACGATCCTCGGTCTCAAATACACGGTTACGGCGGATGTGGGGGCTTATTATCAGTTGCTCACGCCGGCCATTCCCACGCTTACGGGTTTGATGCTGTGCGGTTCTTACACTTTTAAAAATGTGCAGATGAATCTCACGGCCGCTTTTACCAATAAAATGGCGACGGATGCTTATCGGGGTGCGGGACGTCCCGAGGCCACGTATCTCATCGAGCGCATGATCGATGTGGTGGCGCACGATCTGGATCTGGATCCCCTGGAGGTGCGGCGCAAAAACTTTATTGGCAAAGATGCCTTTCCCTATGAAACGGGAACTGCGCTGGCTTATGATAGCGGCGACTATACGGCTGCGCTCGATAAAGCGCTTAAGATGGCGGATTACGACGCTTTGCGCGAGCAGCAGGCTGAATTACGCGAAGAGGGCCGGTACCTCGGTATTGGATTTTCCACTTATGTGGAGATTTGCGGGATGGGTCCTTCTGCTGCGATGCCCGCTGGCGGTTGGGAAAGCAGCACTGTGCGCGTAGATCCCACGGGTAAGGTTACTGTGCTCACGGGTGTATCGCCCCACGGACAGGGGCAGGAGACCACTTTTGCCCAGCTTATTGCCGATGGTTTGGGCGTTGATATTGACGATATTCGCATTATCCACGGCGATACCGATACGGTGCAATACGGTATTGGTACTTTCGGCAGTCGCGCGACGGCTGTGGGTGGTACGGCGATGGTGCATGCGATGGGCAAGGTGAAAGATAAAGTGGTCAATATCGCCGCGCATTTGCTCGAGAGCAATCCGCAGGATATTGTGATTGAAGACGGCAAATACTGCGTTCAGGGTGCGCCCGAGTCGGGTCTCACTTTGGGCGAAATTGCTATGGTGGCCCATGTGGGTGTGGAACTTCCGGAGGGAACAGATCCCGGTTTGGCTGAGTCGCACTTTTTTGAGCCGCCAAACTTTACCTATCCGTTTGGTACGCACATCGCCGTGGTCGAGGTCGATGCCGATACGGGTGAGGTTGAGATACAGCGTTATATCGCCGTTGACGATTGCGGGAATATTATCAATCCGCTGATTGTTGAAGGCCAGGTACACGGCGGTATTGCACAGGGGGTGGGACAAGCCCTTTACGAGGAAGCCATTTACGACGAAAGCGGGCAGATGATCACCGGTTCATTTATGGATTATGCTTTGCCCAAAGCGCACAATTTCCCGCGCTTTGAATTGGCGAATACGGTCACGCCTTCGCCCGTCAATCCAATGGGTGTCAAAGGTGTGGGCGAAGCGGGTACGATTGGTTCCACGCCCGCGATAGCCAATGCGGTGATTGACGCGCTGAAACCTTTTGGCGTGCGACATATCGATCTGCCTTTGCGCCCTGAAAAACTCTGGAAACTCATGCAGGAGACTTGAACGATGACCCCCTTTGATTACCACGCACCCAAAACTATGAGAAGCGCGATGCGGCTGGTGCAGGAGTTCGGCGACGATGCCAAAGTACTGGCGGGCGGTCACAGTCTGATTCCGTCTATGAAATTGCGTCTTGCCGCGCCTTCGGTCATTATTGATCTGGGCGGCATTGCTGGCTTAAAAAGAGTGACAGCGGGCGAAGAGACCATTACCATTGGTGCTCTGGCCACGCATTATGCTGTGGAAAGCCATCGCTTGTTGCCTTCAAAATGTTCACTTTTGCCCGAGACTGCAGCGGAAATTGGCGATGCGCAGGTGCGGAATCGGGGCACTGTGGGCGGGAGTATTGCCCATGCCGATCCGGCTGCGGATTGGCCAGCGACTATGCTCGCCCTCGATGCACAATTCGATATTGCCGGTCCCAATGGTGAACGCGCGGTTGCTGCGTCTGATTTTTTTGTGGATCTTTTTATCACAGATTTGCAACCCGACGAGGTTCTTACTGGTATTCGCATTGCCACGCCGCCCGAGAATTCGGGTGGTGCGTATGTCAAGATGCGACAATCTGCGTCCGGTTTTGCCCTTGCAGGCGTTGCGGCTCATGTCACTTTGGATGATGCGGGCAACTGCGCTTCTGTGGCTGTGGGTGTTACCGGTGTTGCACCTGCGGCGTACCGCGCACCTGCGGTCGAAGACGCGCTTGTGGGTCAGGGTATTGACGCTGTTGCCGATGCAGCTGCCCATGCGGCTGATGGCGTGGAGGAATTTCAGGAAGATCACCACGCTTCTGGCGATTACCGCGCCCATTTGGCTCGCGTGTTCGCACAACGGGCATTGAGCCAGGCTATTGAACGCGCAGCTTGATTTTATAGCCCCCTTCTCTTTCGGGGAAGGGGGCTGTATTTTTTTAGGAGGCGTTTTGAAACTCACGGGTACACATACCATTGGCGCGACGGTTGAGCGCGCTTTTGAATTGCTTATCGATCCCGAAGTGCTCGCTCGTTGTATGCCCGGTTGCGATAAGCTGGAACACAGGGCAGATGGGGTTTATGACATGGCCGTTTCAGCGGGGATTGGTCCCGTTCGCGGCAAATACACGGGTAGTGTCACGCTTTCAGATATTCAACCGCCCGAGCGCTATACGATGGTGGTCGATATCAAGGGCACGACGGGATTTGTTAGGGGACAGGGCGTTGTAGAACTCGCCCCTGAAGGCGAGAATACGCGGATTTCGTTTGAGGGCGATGTGCAAATCGGCGGGCCAATCGCTGCTGTGGGACAGCGCATGCACGCCAGTGCAGCCCGTTTGATGACGCGGCAACTCTTTGGCGCGATTGACGCGGAGGCGCGTGCGTCTGAAGGATAGGATGTCAAACTTTTTGAAGGCTTAACAAGATGTCATTTATTGATTGGGATAAGTATCCAGCTAACGAAGTCGCACCCGGCGTGCGCATTCGGACGCCTTATGGCGAAAATTTGATGCTCTCTCGCGTTGAATTTGATGCGGGTGCTGTGGTGCCGATGCACAGCCATCCCCACGAGCAGGGGGGGATGATGCTTGAGGGGAAGATGAAGTTCACTATTGATGGGGAAACTCGCACTGTTGAACCCGGCGAAGCTTTTCTGATTCCCGCCCACGTGCCCCACCGAGCCGAGGCAGTAGATGGTCCCTGTGTGGCTCTCGATATTTTTTCGCCGATTCGCGAGGATTATGTCGAGCTTGCCAACCGCTATATTCCGTCCCAAGACAAAACGTAATATTTTCCATTCGCGGATTGCCTATCTTGTCTTTTTTCTTTTTTCACACCTTCAAGACCTGCTTGATACTTCTAATATTTTTGCTGGTACAGCTTTGTACGCAGAGTTATGCGAGTGATGTAAGTGAAAGAGTAAAAGAACTCGATATTGGGACGTATGTCGAGGGTGCGTATTTTTCCGGCGCGCAAAAAAGGCGTTTTCGAGGCTATATCAATCGCACGCAGGGTTATGTGGTTACAATTGTCACAAACCAGTTGCCCTATAGACGCCGCATACCCTATCAGTCTATTGATCATTTGCGCGTAAAGAAGACGAAAAGAATTGCCGTGCAGTTCAATCCCCAGGCGCGGCGATTTTTGACCCGGTCCGGCGTCATACCCGGGCACCGGGCTGTTATTGGCATTTTGGAGACGGCGGATAGTCGATTTGCGGGTGTTATTGCGAGTGTGAGCGATTCTTTGGTCGTTTTGGCAGATACACATAAGCGCGATGAGTATAAAATCCTGACGGCTTCGGAACTGGATCAACTGTCAATTAATCTGAGCAAGACATCCCATATCAGGAAGGGATTCAAAGCCGGTCTGGTTACGGGTTTTTGTATTGGTGTCATTTTTTCTTCGTCCGATTTGAACAGGAGTACCGAGACGGGATGGTCCGCTCTTGCCAATATTGTTCTGAGTCCCAAAACTGTTGTTATTTCTGGGGTCGGTGCCGGTATCGGCAGTATTATTGGCAAACTTGCCAGCTATGAGACCTGGCAATCTATCCCATTGGACCGCCTCAAATTCAACCGCTCTCACACGCCTTTGTCCCTCTCTGCATCTTATTCCTTTTAATTTTACATACGAGTTTGTCTCTACGGGTGGTTATTTGTATCTGTGAGATTGCAATCTTACAACAGTTTTGTAAGTTTACAATGCATTTTTACAACGGTCTTGTAAATTTGCAATGTGTTTTTACAATATGAAGGAGTTTCAAGATGGAATATCGGCAACTCGGCAATTCAGGGCTTCAAGTTTCGGCTATTGGATTGGGGACCAATAATTTTGGCTGGCGTCTTGACGCGAGGAGTACGGCGCGTGTTATGGACCAGGCGCTGGATGAAGGTATTACGTTGATCGATACGGCTAATATGTACGGGGATTCGCTGTCGGAGTCCTATATTGGCAGGGCGATTAGAGGTAAGCGCGATGCGTTTATTCTGGCGACCAAGGTGTCGATGAGTATGGGGGATGGACCGAATATGCGCGGCAATTCGCGGTACCATATTCTCAAAGAGGTCGAGGATAGTCTCAAGCGTCTCAATACGGATTATATCGATCTTTATCAGATTCACCAGACGGATTCCAATACGCCTATTGAGGAGACTTTGCACGCGCTTGATTATCTCGTTGCTCAGGGCAAGGTGCGCTATATCGGCTGTTCCAATTTTATGGCGTGGGAGGTCTGTGAGGCGATATGGACTTCGCGTGCGAAAAATCTGGTTGCGTTTTCGACTGTGCAACCCCGCTATAGTATGCTCGACCGCGAGGTCGAGGTAGAGCTTGTGCCGTTTTGCAAGTCTTACGGTATTGGCATTTTGCCCTATTTTCCCCTTGCCAGTGGTTTTCTTACGGGTAAATATCGCCGAGATGAACCAGCGCCCGAGGGCACGCGGTTGGCAGAGGGCGACCGCGGTATGTTCACGGATAAAAATTTTAATATTCTGGAGGCGTTGGAAGAGTTTGCACGGGAACGCGATCACACGATTCTCGATCTGGCTTTTGCATGGCTTCTCGCCAATCCCCGTGTGTGTTCTGTGATTGCCGGGGCTACTACGCCCGAGCAAGTCACGGCAAATGCCGCGACTGTTGGTTGGGATCTCAGCGATGAGGAGATGGAGGAGATTGATGAAATCCTCAATAATTAGGAAATTTTAAAAGCAAAACTGATTCATTTGTTCTTTGGAGTGAGTCGGAGATGTTTTGAAATGCGGTTGACAAAATCGCGTCATTGCTACACTTTTTGTTTTTGAGGATAATTACCATCCGGGAACAACGCTCAGCTGTTAGAGAATACCGAAGGGATGAGAATATGCACAAAATTAATCTTACAGAGGCGGAAAACTGTCTTGCAGCATTGGTCAAAGAAGCGGCCAATGGAGAGAAAGTGGTTATTACGCAGGAAGATGGTTCGGCCTTTCAACTCGTTCCTATGGCAAACGCACCAGATTCGTCTGCCTTTGATCAAGGCAAGCTCTTTAATCCCGAAGGCTTGTGGGATCAGATGGATCCAATAACCGCTCGAGACATAGCCGAAGCCCGAAAGGAGATGTGGCATAAATTTAATCAAGAGGATTAGGCGCAATGTCTCTGGTTGTAGATACGCATTCATTTATCTGGTTCTTAGCACGGTCATCAGACCTCTCATCTGTTGCGCGTCAGGCTATTCGAGAGGCAATTACATCGGGTCACCCAGTCTATGTGTCATCAGTAACAATTGTCGAGGTTATATACTTAACTGAGAAAAATCGATTGCCTCGACAGAATTTGATTGATTTGAAAGCTACATTGCACCGATCCGATTCGGGATTCAAAGTTGCTCCTTTTGATCTTGCGATTGCAGAACAGTTGGAAAATATCCCACGCGATCAAATACCCGATATGCCAGATCGTATGATTTCGGCAACAGCACAGTACCTCCGCCTACCACTTGTCACGACAGATTATCGAATCCAGCAATCAGATGTTGAAACTATTTGGTGAATTTCTATTTTTAATCACAATCTGCTTTCGCTCCCGAACTCCTTTTTTTCCTCCTGATCACTGTGTTCCATTCATTCCGATGACCCACTCCAATTGATGCGCCATTGCCACGCTGAAGTCCGCACCTAATCCCTTGCGTTCATATCGAATCTGTCCGTTCTGATCGATGATGCAGGTATAGGGAATCTCGTCGGAGCCAAACGCTTTTCGCATTTGCAGATCGCCCAATGCAAAGGTTAAAAGCGGTGCGCTCTGGTACCGAAAGCTGGCGACCATATCCCGGCGCATTGAGCTGTCCTGGTCGATATTTATCGCTAAAAATTCAACATTTTGTTTGCGAAATTGCGTTTTGAGGTTTTGGAGATAGGGCTGTTCTTCAATGCACGGGCTGCACCATCCCGCCCAAAATGTTAGCACCATAGCTTTGCCTTTTAAGTCCTCTGAAGTGATTTTCTCACCGTCTAACTTTTGGACTTCAAAGGTGGGTGCAGGGCGTGAGATGCGTTTTTTTTCGACGCGTTGGATAATTTTTTTATCCCACTTGGCTTTTAAGGCAACGTATGCTTTGCTCATGCCTGCACCTGAACCGAATTTGCCAGCATAAGCCTGGCTCCATAATTCTGCTATATCCGTGCGGATGATCGATGAGAGCAATAGTTCTGAGGCGAGTTCATAAGCCTCTGTCCATGCTTTTTGGTCGATATAGATCCGAAGCAAGTGGGTCTTTGCTTTATCGACTGATGCCTGCCGAGATGCCATTTCCAGGTCGCCTAAATCTTCTCGGGTTTGCCAACTGCGAATCGCGGTCTTTATTTCTGCAACAGCACGGTCGTGTTGTCCAAGGAGTTGATGAGCACGCGCCAATAGATCCCGGCAAATTAGTTCTCCTCGACCATTACCTCCCCATTTTTTTTGTTTCTGCAGCGCTTCTTTTAATGCGTTTTGTGCATATAGAAGCGTTTTATCAGACCGAACTTTCTTATCTACGAGTATCCGAGCAGCCGTTTCATAAGCACCGTTGGAATACATTCGCAATGCGAGCATTTTGTCAGATAGCTCTATCAACAGGTGTGGATCATCGGTGACATGCTGGTAATAATTCAACAGGGTGATGGAGATGTCGCCTTTCAAAAAGGTGTTGGGATAATCGGCAAGCAGTTGCTCCAGTCCCAAAATACGTTCCCAGTACTGCTCTGTGGTCTCGGGTGGGTATCCGCTCCTAAATTGATTAAAGCGATTCATTTCTTCTTTCGAATGGGTTGGCTGTTGTGCAAAACACACGGAATATGCATTCAGACACATCGCCAGACTCACTAATAGTTTGCACTTGTTGAAATACATGATGAGCCTCACTTTCTTTCTGTCCAAATTAGATTCAATGCGCGTACCATTGCGTTTTTATCTGATCGATTTGCTCTTAATCTCACATAGTATCTTCCGTCGGGAAGTCCCTGTTTAGATAAGAATGTCGTATAAGAACCGGGTGCGTGCATTTTATTGACCGGCTTAGCGGCTCTTGCCCCCTGGATGTTGAAGCAATCGAGTTCTATAAAGACGGAATCCGAATAGACCGCTTTAGGGATCCAGTACACTATTTTTACCAGTGAATCTTGTGGCGAAGTTTCCATTCTGAAGTCCAGTTTTTCTGCTTGTGTGTCGCCACTTGTATTGGTATCGGATTTGACTTCTTGTCGCGAAGATTCTGTTCCGTCTGTCGCATCAGTTTTCTCAGGAATGGGCTGCTCATTTGGAGCGGGGTTTTCCAATTCGAGCTGTATTTGGGGCATCTGGAATGACTCATTGTTTTCTTGTTCTAAATTCAACACTGCCGAAATCCCACCAAAATACAATCCCGTTCCCGCGATACCTGCGCCGATGATACCCGTTATTTTTATCATGCCTGTTCCTTTCAGTTTGGCGAGTAGGCTTGCCTGTGTTGGCACTGCGTACAATAGCGGGGGGGTAATGCGGCCATTACTTTGCGCGTCAGTTGAGAGGTTGGGCGTTTTTCGCGGAGTGTGTCTTCTACCAGTGGGAGCAATTCGTCGCGCAAGCGATTGCGCGCAACCTGCAGGCGACCCGTTACTGTGCTTTCGGGGATGTCGAGAAAGGCGGCGATTTGGGGATAGGTCATGCCTTCCATGTAGTGGAGCAATACCGATTCTCGATAAATGTCTGGCAGTGCATCCACGGCGGCTGTAACGGCTTCTTTTGTTTCGGTTTTTTCCAGTACTTCGTCGGGCAAGTCTGGCAATGGAAGTTCTGATATTTCAGGCGTTACATCTTGTGATGTATCGTCAATTGAGACGACGGGACGCTTTTGTTGAATCCATTTGTTTGATAGATTGAGTGCAATTCCCCGTAGCCAACCGGAGAATTTTTCGGGCGATTTTAGAGACTTGAGGTGCATGTATGCCTCCACAAACGCATTTTGTACGATGTCTTCTGTTGCGGAAAAGTTGCGGATTCGACCAGCCACAAAGGCATAGATGCGCCCTTGATACGCCTCAACCAGCGGTTCGTAAGCTGTCTGGTCGCCAGACAATACTTTTTGTACTTGCTCTGCATCGCGTTTGCTCATTGTAACTCCGGATAGACGATTGTTGTGCTGGGAACGGTCTGTCATCGCGGCATGTCCCCTGCTTAAACCATGCAGGGGCATGCTTTAGCCGCCGTCATCGCGGCATGATTTTGAGCCGCGATCCAGAAGGTTTTTAGCTGGCCGCTGACCGCTTGTTTTTCCGTCCGCTATATATATGTGACCCGAAAGCGCGGATTCCTAAATAAAAATTTCGCCTAATATTCAAAAGCCCTGCAACTCGACATCACAGGGCTTTCTGGTTTTGATCGTGTCCGCGTTATCCGCGCGATGGCTCGGGCATTTCTTTCCGCGCGCGTGCGGCGAGTTCGGCGAGGTGACCATCGTGGGCCATGACTTGCGATAGATGTTTTTTGCGTTCGGGACCAGCGGTTGCGACCATGATTTTTCCGTAAGCGCGATCAATCCAGAACCGCGCGCGTACGGCAATCTGTGTTTTTAACAGTTCAATGTGTTCTTCATCTTCAGGGAAGCGTTCGCTGCAGTTGATGGTGAACATTCGCCGACGTGGACTGCCGCCAAAGGCCGCGTGTTTGAGGTTGTGGTTGAATAAGACGACATCGCCCGGATTGGTTTCCAGTGGTAGTGCAGGTACATCCGGTCCGTGTATGCCCCATTGCTCGTGGGAATTTCGGACGGTGTTTTCGACATTATTTGCATATTGATCTTTGAGATGGTGACTCCCGGGGATGACGCGCAGACAACCCGTGTCGCGCGTTAAGTGATCCAGATACAGGGCAATTTTTACAAATCGAATTTCCTTGCCCCAGCCATCCGAATGCCATTGCGTGTCTCCGGCATAGTAATTTCCGTCTGATCCCATGTAGTTGAAATTTTCACCGAGTAATCCGACCAGGATTTCTTTTATTCGCGGGTCATCTAAGAGGGCGCACAGCCGTTCGTGCTGGTCGATAAATGGCACAATGCACGATCGACGGATGCCGTCGTGCGGTTGTCCGTTGTGTCCACCACCCCGTTGTGCCCATATCGTTTCAAATGCATCGATAATTTCGTCGATGCAATCTGCCAATAACCCCGGAAATGCGAGAAATCCAAAGGTGTCAAAAAACGCTTTTTTTTCTTCGGTGAGGATGTCCATCGCTCGCTCCTTGTGGTTGACCTGTGGAGAAACTTCTGTTAAATTGAAGCGTTGATACCTTTAGGACAGAAGAGCCGTCATCGCGGCATGAAGTTGAGCCGCGATCCAGAGGTTTTGGTTGTCATTATTTTCATCAATATACGAGGATAAATGCCATGCGCCAATATCTATTGTCCATCCCGATGATTCTGCTTTTGCTCGTCGGGTCCGCTTCTGCACAAACGGTTAATTTTTCTTTACGGGGTCTCGACGGCAATACATATAGTGCCTCTGACTATCGCGGCAAAGTGCTCATACTTGCGGTCTTTGGGTATAGCTGACCTTCCTGTAGAGCCGCGGGTCCGCGACTCGAAGGTTTATGGCAAGATTATAAAGCAGATCCCAATGTTGAGATGCTCGGTCTCGATGCTTGGAATGGCAATCAGGCACAGGTGGATGGCTTTCGCAGGAACGGAGGCATTACCTTTCCCTTGCTTCTAAATGCAGGTGGTGCTGCTCCGGCCCAGTATGAGAATTTCGTTGTGGTTCGTCCCAATGGGACTGCATTGCCCGTCATAGGCGGTTTGAGTTCAAGTTCTGTTACAAGAGTGAAAGACGGGGTTAATGAACTATTGGCGCAAATACCGCCCCCTGCGCCGACGATCGCAGTGCCGCAAACGGCAGTTGATTTCGGGACGATTGACGCCGGTCAAACAGGTCAACAAACGATTACGATTACGAATACGGGTACTGCGCCGTTGGAGATTACGGGTATTGAGAGCGATGTGCCGGGTTTGACGTTTGATACTACGATGTTCACACTGGCTCCCGATAGTTCAGCTACGGTGACGATCGCGTTTCCGAGTTCGACAGCGGGCACGCTTTCGGGCAATATCACGATTTCGAGTAATGATCCGAATAGTGCAACACAGACATTGTCCGTTTCTATCATAGTTCAATCGCCCTCTGCGCCAGCGATCTCTGTGCCGCAAACGGCAGTTAATTTCGGGACGATTGACGTTGGTCAAACGCGTGAACAAACTATTACGGTCGCGAACACGGGTACGGGTCCTCTTGAAATTACAGGTATTGAGAGCGATGTATCGGGCCTGACTTTTGAACCTTCTATGTTCACAGTGGAGCCCAATGGTTCACAGACGGTTACGATTAGGTTTCCAGGTTCGACAGCGGGCACGCTTTCGGGCAATATCACGATTTCGAGTAATGATCCGAATAGTGCAACACAGACATTGTCCGTTTCTATTATAGTCAAGGTCTCTTCTGCCAACCCCAGGGCCGATTTTAACGGTGATAAACAAGTGAATATTACGGATTTTCTCCTTTTTGTGGAGGCATTTGGATCAACCAATCCCAAATTCGATATCGATGGCGATGGCGCGGTTGGTATTACGGATTTTCTCCTTTTTGTGGAGTCCTTTGGAAAAACGGTTGACGGATAGATTTGCGACTTTCGACTTGACACTTGTAGCGCAAATTTCTATGTTTTGCCTTCAAGGTGATGACGGAGAAAAGTAGTCTGTTCCCAACTGGACAGAGAGGATGTGTCCCGGGCTGAGAACACATCTGCAGGATGCACAGGCGAAGTTCCCTCCCGAGCTGCAAAGCCGAATGGAAAGACAGTTTCCTATTAAGCCGAGCCGGTGGATCCACCGATAATGGACAGGATGGTGATGGCCGTCCGCTGAGTGGTGCTTTTTAGCGCAAATAGGGTGGTACCGCGGAGAAGCTCTTTCGTCCCTATGATGACGAAGGGGCTTTTTTGTTGTCTAATACTAACATTGGAGTTTCTCTTGATTGATCTCGCATCTTTACATGCGCTCGAAATTCGCATTTTGCGTGTGTATCAAAACAATGCCAGTGCCGAGCAGTCCGATGCACAACTTCAAAGTGGCGCGGATCTCGGCGAGGGACAGGTTCGGCGCGCGGTTGAGTGGCTGATTTCCAAGCAGTTGCTGGAAGTTACCGGAGAAAATACACGCGTGACTGTTTCGCTTACGGAAGTGGGACGGGATTTTGCCTCAAAGGGAGCGACGCCAGAGACGGCACTTTTGGCCCGGGTGAGCGCAGAGCGCGTTGGGATCCAGGACTTGCAAGCCGACGAGCGTTTTGACAGAGGTGCCTGGGGTAGTGCATTTGGCGGTTTGAAAAGGGATGGGGTTGTCGATCTGGACAAAGGGGCGGTTGTTATTGTCGATGCAGAGCGCGCTTCTTTTTTTGTTGATCGGCTCATGCCAGAATTGTTTGAGAAATTTTCCGATACCGGAATTGAGATTGATGATTTTCCCGGTGATATTGTCCAGTATATCGAAGCCAATGCCCGCAAACGCGGGGGGAGCAAGGCACCTGTTCGCTTGGACGAGCGCACGGAGCGGGTTTATTGCCTTACGGATGAAGGGCAGCGCGTGCTTGTGGAGGTTGTTAAAGCCAATCTCACGGGGGATGAGATTTCTCGTCTTACGCCCGATATGATTCAGAAGGGCACATGGCAGGGTGCGTCTTTTCGCCGATATGATTTGTCGATTAAGCCGCCGCGCGTGCTTATTGGGAAGCACCATCCCTATCGGGCGTATCTCGATAATGTGCGACGCCGGTTGATGGCGCTCGGTTTTGAAGAGATGAAGGGTTCGCTGGTCGAGACCGAGTTTTGGAATATGGATGCCCTTTTTATGCCGCAGTTCCACGCGGCGCGCAATATTCACGATGCGTATTATGTGACGGAGCCGACGAAATCCCGAGAGGCTGAAGAACCCCATTTTTCCAGGGTTGCCGAGGCGCATCAAAACGGGGGTGAGACGGGTTCGCGCGGGTGGCGATATGAGTTCAATCCCGAGCAGTCGCGCCGCCTTATTTTGCGGAGTCAGGGTACTGCGCTTTCGGGGCGTACGCTTGCTTCAGAGCCGAATATCCCGGGTAAATATTTCGCTCTTGCGCGTTGCTTCCGCCCGGATGATGTCGATGCTACGCATGCGGCAGATTTTTTTCAGGCTGAGGGTATTGTTCTGGGCGAGGAGATAAATTTTCGCAGTTTGCTCGGTTTGCTCAAGTTGTTCGCCCTTGAGATCGCGCAGTCCGAAGATGTGCGCTATGTGCCCGATTATTTTCCTTTTACCGAGCCTTCGGTAGAACTTCAGGCGAAGCATCCCGTTCTGGGATGGATCGAACTCGGTGGCGCGGGTCTTTTTCGTCCTGAGCTTACACGACCTCTGGGGGTGGATGTTCCGGTTATTGCCTGGGGTCTGGGGGTTGATCGAATGGCGATGGTCGCGCTGGGTATTAACGATATACGCGATTTGTTCAGTACGGATTTGGATCTGGTCAGGAATACGCGGTAGATAAATATCAGGAATAAAAAATGCCAACAATTACTGTCAATAAACCCGATTTTGAACGTCTCGCAGGACAGGCTTATTCGTCGGAGAGTCTGAGTGCTGCGCTTGAAACGGCGAAGGCCGAGATTGATGCTGAAGAGGGCGATACGCTTCGCATTCAACTCAAGGATACCAATCGCCCCGATTTGTGGTCGGCAGAGGGGCTTGCGCGGTTGCTCAAAAGCCATCGGGAGAATGTTCAGCCTGAGTATTCTTTTTTCAATGCGTCTGGTGTATCGGAGGAACGGGAGGTTATTGTCGATCCCGCGTTGCAAAATGTTCGTCCCTATATTGCCGCTTTTGCATGTGGTGGTATTGCGATTGACGAAGCGGCGCTGGACGCGCTTATCGAGGCACAGGAAAAACTCGCCGATGGGTATGGGCGCGGTCGCAGTGTTGTTGCGATCGGGATTTACGATGCGTCCGATATTGTGTATCCCGTGCGATACGATGCGGTTGATCCCGATGCGACGGCTTTTGTTCCTCTGGAGTCTGAGTCTGAGATGTCTTTGCGACGAATTTTGTCCGATCATCCCACGGGCAGAACGTATGCACATCTTCTCGAGGGGAAGGATAAGTTTCCCCTGATCCGCGATTCGCGCGGCGAGGTTCTGTCCATGCCGCCTGTGATTAATAGCCAGAGTCTGGGGCGCGTTGAGGTGGGGGATGCGTTTTTGTTTTGCGAGGCGACGGGACCTGAACTCGACGCTATTCTTTTGTCTATGGCGATTATGGCGGTTAATATGGCTGACCGGGGTGCCCGCATTTATCCCGTGACTGTGCGCTATCCATATCACACGTCGAGGGGGCAGGTTGTGACGTGTCCCTATGATCTGACCGAGTCGTTAGAGGTCGATGTAGATGAGATTTACAAAGTGGTTGGGTCACCTGTTTCGATGGGGCAGATTCAGACTGCGCTCAACGCGATGGGTTACCGAGATGTTGATTTAGGAGAGCGGAGTATTAACGTGCGTCCAGCACCTTATCGCGACGATATTTTACATCCCGTGGATGTTGTGGAAGATGTTGTGATCGGCGTGGGGTACGAGGCTTTTGAACCCGAGATGCCCCGGGATTTTACGGTTGGCAAAGCCGCGCCAGAAGAGGATCTTGCAGATCGATTTCGCAATCTCATGGTTGGGTGTGGATTTCAAGAGGTCTTTTTGCCGATTCTCTGTTCTCAAAAAGAACAGACGGTGGATATGAATAATCCAGATGCACAGATTATTTCGATTTCAAATCCTATGTCCGAAAATTACAGCGCGATTCGAGGGTCGTTGTTGCCCGGTTTGCTCAAGACCGAAGCCACAAGTCGCCGCGCGCTGTACCCGCATCGAATTTTTGAAGTGGGTGAGGTGGGGGTTCTCGCTCCGGGAGAAAATTACGGTACGCGCACAGATATTCATCTTTGCGCGCTCGAAGCGAGTGACGAAGCCAATTTGTCTGGTGTTCAGAGCTATCTGGAGGTGTTGTCCTATTATTTTGATTTTGAATACGCGATTGCGCCGATTGAGCATCCCACATTTTTGCCTGGTCGCAGTGGCGAGATCTGTATAGACGAGCGCGTTTACGGGCTTATTGGTGAGATTCATCCCAGCGTTCTCGAAATCTGGGGTGTAAATTATCCCGTCAGCGCATTTGAGGTTGATATCCGCATTGTGTCTGATTAACGAATAGACGAATAGACGAATAGACGAATAGACGAATGGCGATACACACTGATACTGACTTACATCATGTCAGCACATGCTTTGGGAGGATGGGCGGGGTTCGTTGATTCGCAGATTCGTTGATTCGCAGATTGAGGGGTTTTATTATGGATAAGCTCAAAGTTGGTATTCTGGGTCTCGGTCGCGGTTTTACGCATTTTAGAAATTTCCTCGCGCTGGAAGAGGCAGAGGTTATCGGTGCTTGCGACCGCTTTCCTCGCTTGAGAGAACGCGCCGAGCAACATATAGCATCGGTTGGTGCATCGGCTCCGATCTTGCCCGAGTTTGACGATTTGCTCGATCTCAAGCCCGATGCTATTGTGGTTGCGACGAATGGGAAATTACAGGTGGAACACGGATGTGAGGCTATGCGAGCGGGGTGTCATGTGCTTTCGGAAGTGCCGGGGGCTTATACGCAGGAAGAGTGTATGAATTTGCGGCAGACCGTTGAGTACACAGGCAAAACTTATATGTTGGGAGAAAATACCTGTTATTGGGATTTTTTCCGCTATTTCCGTAAATGGGTTGCCGAAGATCGCTTTGGTCCCATTTCCATTGCCGAAGGCGAATATATTCACCATTTGCCGGCTACGCTTTTTCGTCCGGATAGTTCGCGTCATACGCCGACTCGAGCGCGGGCAGCCGGGTATGCGGATACAATGCCGATCTGGCGTGCCGATCAACCGCCTATTCAATACCTGACGCATGACCTGGGGCCATTGCTCGAAGTGATTGACGACCGCTGTGTTTCTGTCTCTTGCCGCAGCGCGCCATTCCGAAGTGCCGACGCGCCTCTGCGTTCCGACGGCCAGATCGCGGTGTTCGAAACAGCGAAGGGTGCGCTTATTAAAATTATGGTTACGCTGAATACGGCTCGACCTTCTGAACACCGATATCGCATTTTTGGCGTTGAGGGCGGTGCCGAATGGTTTAGCTATGAAAAACACGCTCGTCGTTTTTCCCGAGGGGCAGATCATCGCAGTGGTTGGGAGGTTTTACCTGTTGGTCTTGGCGCACATGGCGATGATACTTCTGCAGGGCACGGTGGCGCGGACTTAAAACTCGCCCGACATTTTACACAGTCTATTCTCGCTGGCAAGCCAGCGCCGATTGATGTGTATCGCGCTATTGAGTACTGCTTGCCGGGGATTTTGGCAAATAAATCCGCTGAGTTGGGCGGTGCGCCAGTTCCCATTCCGGATTTTCGCCTCACGCCATTTGAACACACAATTTTTTGGGATAGTTTGGGGCTTCCCGAACGCGATCCAGAATCCCGACCGTATCAGCCGCCTGGGTAGGTCGCTCAGTGGTCTAATCAAATAAGTTTTAACTCAATTCTACCAACAGAGCCGTCATCGCGGCATGGTCCCCTGCTTCAAACATGCAGGGGCATGCTTGAGCCGCGATCCAGAGGTTTTGCTACAAAAAAATCCGAATCATTGCGATTCGGATTTTTTTATGGGAATATGGTAAGTATTAGAACCGAACGTGTAAGCTGCTTGTAATCAGGCGCCCAATCCACGGCGAACCGACAAATGATCGGTATTCTTGATTTAGCACATTGCTGGCATTCAAATTTAAGGAGGTTGTGAAGCGGTCATTTGAAAGTGGCAACTGATAGGTCAAATTCAAATCCAGAACAGTATGAGAATCTACCTTGCCGACATATATACCCGATTGCATGGGGAAACCACCGCGATAGCGCAATTTTCCACTAATAGTGAGCGGTGTATTGGGCAATTGACAATCGATACCGATGTTAAATTTGTGCTTGGGCGCATTGAGGGCTATGTCGCCGATGTTGTCTAAATTGGGGAATAAGTCTTTGCTGACATAGGAATAATTGCCGGTAAAAGCCAATATTTCGTTTGGGTAATACGCAAATGATAGGTCAGCACCATAGAGTGTTATGCGACCAAAATTGCGAGGTGTGACTATTACTGCGGTGGGGTCTGCTGCCTGTTCGGGTGCTATGGTGCCAAAGGGGATCAGCGCGGTGTTGGATACAAATAACTGCGTCAATTCATCGATGCCTGTCCCATTGCCATTGCCAACCAACCCGAATTCTGGCTCGTTGAGATGATCTAAAAAAATGAGGACGAGTGCAAGGCTTGCATTGGCGGGGTCTTTCAAGTTTTCGGTAATCGCGTCTGTTAGAGCCTCGCTTAAGGGACCGGGTGCGAGAAATACGTTAGGCGTTTCAATCCGCAATGGGCTGACAAAATTTTTGATTCTGGTCTGATAGACATCGGCTGCCAGAATGAGTTTGTTTTTTACGATGCCTTTGTATCCCACTTCAAAGGTTTCTGTGGTGGTTGATCCGATTTTGCTTATGTCTGTCACCGCATTGGCGAGGTCGGGTATGGGATCGAATCCCTGAGTTTCCGTATTCAATATCGCAGCCGTATTTTGCAAACCCGGCAGTTGTTCTGGAATAACTCCGGGAAATATCCCGACGAGTTGTTCGATCATTGCAGTAGCCTGATCTGGTGATAGCCCAAGCCCGTCTGCGAGAAGCTCTATTGCCAGAGGTTCAAATTGTGCCAATAGGCCATCCAGTATTACTCCTCTGGCAGCGCCCCACATCAAATTGGTGCCCTGGGGGTCGTGAAGAGAGAAGTAGTGATCTTTTGACAGGTCCGCTATGGGCGCAAAGGACGTTCGAAACATGGGTAGCCCATTGTCGTCTCTGCGAAATGTGAACCCCGTGCCGGCATTACCCTGTGCGCGAAGGTCAATTGCTGGACTAAATCCCAATATCGGGCTGAAACTTGTCCCCAGCATAAAGACGTCTGGGACGCCGATTCGATCTACAAACAAGTCTGGGGTTGAGGGCGTGCTAAATGCTCGGTTATATGTCAATCGCAGGGTGTTGAACGGGCTGGGTTTAATGACCAGTGCTGCGCGGGGTGAGAAAAACAGGTCTTCGATATGGCTGTGTTTGTCGATACGCCCGGCCACTACCAGATCGATTTGATCGCTCAGGTTGGTTTCGCTTTGCAGGTAGATCCCGTATTCATCGATATCGTCATCGTCTTCATGCATGCCGTGTACTGTGCCCTGTGTTTTTGGCCGGGTGAGCAGTACATCGGCGCCATAAGCAAAGTGTTGTTTCTGGCCCAAACTGGCATTGTGTTGCAATTGCAAGACCATCAAATGCGAGTTATCTATAATTGGGTCACCGGCTGTGATCAGTTCCGTGTCACCAGCATCGCTGGTGTTGTAGAAGACTTGTGCGAACCACCCGCGATATAGCAGGCGGCCTTGATAAAAACTATAGGTCCAGTCTTTTGCCTGGCCTGCACCCAAATCCGTCTGTTGAAGGCCGCTCATTTTTGAATAGCCCACAGACCCTATCAGTGTCAGGTCATCTGTTGGGCGGAAATCGAGCCTGAATTCTCCATTTGTCCTTTCTGTGCTGTAATCGCGTGGATTAAAACCGCGCGTTTCCACTTCCAGGGGATCGACATATTCCCAGTCGTGGGTTGCAACATATCCACCCGAAATTTTGATCCCGATCTTGTTGTTGAGGCTGCTGGCGTGTCGCAGTGATAATTTTCTCACACTGCGCTGGCCGCCAGATATGGAAATTGTATTGCCTTCCGATCCAAATGGCGAGCGGGTGATAATGTGCATGACGCCATTGGCGCTGTTGGGACCGTAAAGTGCGGATCCGGGTCCCAGAACGATTTCGATGCGCTCGATGTCGTCACTGGTAAGGGGGATCAAATCATAAGCATTGAGGCGCAGCGATGGGATGCGGGCAATGCGGTTGTCAACGAGTGTGAGCAATGCGCCAGAAAATACCTTGTTGAATCCGCGAACGACCATGCTGCCTTGAGATATGCCCGTTTGAGCATAGTCAACACCGGGCAGAGTCTTGACGTATTCACTCATGGTCAAGACTTCTCGATTTCTGATTTCAGAGGCATCGACTATTGAAATTGAAGCGGGTGCGTCCAGGGCTTTTTCTTGTTTGCGGGATGCCGAGACGACGACTTGCTGACCAATGAGGGCTACAGCGGTCAACTTGAAATTTCGCGTTATACTTTCACCGGGGCGGATTTTTACGCCGGTTGCGACGATGGTTTCATATCCGATATAACTGATGGCGATTTCGTAAATGCCCGGCGGTAAGCGGTCGATGCGATAGCTACCTCGTTCGTTGGTGATTGTACCCCGGGTACCTTGAATGGCCGGTCCTTTGACTACGATATTGGCCGCGAATAAGGCTTCTCCGTCCTCGGTTTCCACTTTGCCCGTCAAGCTGCCGAAATCCTGAGCTACGACCGAGTAAGAATTCCACAGTACGAAAGCAAGGATATACAATACGCGCATCCAACCCTCCTTACCGCAATGGTCCGGATTTTTCTATATGGGAGAGAGATAGCTTTAGAACCGAATATTCAGGCCGGTTAAGATTAGGCGTCCAATAAATGGCGCACCGATAAATGATCGATATTCCCGGTTTAACACGTTGCTGGCTTCCACATTCCATGTGATCTTGAATTGATCATTTGAGAGTGGCAACTGATATGCGGCATTCAGGTCCAAAACAGTATAGGCAGCTACATCGCCGACATATACACCGGATTGCATGGGGAAACCACCGCGATAGCTCAATTTCCCGCGGATGGTGAGTGGCATATTGGGCAGTTGACAATCAATTCCGATGTTAAATTTGTGTTTGGGGGCATTGAGAGCAATGTCGCCGATGTTGTCTAAATTGGGGAACCAATCGTCGCTGACATAGGAGTAATTGCCGGTAAAAGTCCATATTTCGTTTGGATAATACGCAAACGATAGGTCGGCACCGTAGAGTGTTATGCGACCAAAATTGCGATATGCGACCATTACCGCAGTGGGGTCTGATGCCTGTTCGGCAGACATGGTGCCAAAGGGAATCCCCGCGGCGTTGGATACGAATAATTGCGTCAATTCATCTATGCCTGTGCCATTGCCATTGCCAACCAGGCCCAGATCCGGCAGGTTGAGCTGATCCAAGAGTCCGATGGCAATTGCGAGGCTTGCATTGGCAGGGTCTTTTAAGTTCTCGGTGATGCCGTTTGTGAGAGCTTCGCTCAAGGGACCGGCTGCGAGAAATACACTGGGTGTTACAATCCGCAACGGGCTGGTGAAATTTCTTTTTCTGCTCAGGTAGGCATCGGCTGCGAGAATGAGTTTGTTATTGATGACGCCTTTGTATCCCACTTCAAAGGTTTCTGAGATGGTCGATTCGATTTTTTTTATGTCTGCCACTGCATTGGCGAGGCTGGGCTCGGGATCAAAACTCGCCGTTGCTGTATTCAGTGTGCCGGCTGTATTTTGCAAGCCCTGCAGTTGTTCTGGAATAATCCCGGGAAAGTCTCCGACCAGTTGTGCGGCTACCGCAGCCGCTTGATCTTGTGGTAGTCCAAGCCGATCTACGAAAAGTCCTGTTGCGAGAGGTTCCAGTTCCGCCAAAAGGATACTCATTATTATTGATCTGGCAGCGCCCCACATCAAATTGGTCCCCTGGGGACTGTGCAGAGAGAAGTAGTGATCTTTTGACAAGCCCGCTATGGGCGCAAAGGGCGTTCGATACATGGGTAGGCCATTGTCGTCTCTGCGAAATGTGAATCCGGTACCGGCAGTGCCCTGTGCGCGAACGTCAATTGCTGGACTAAATCCCAATGACGATTGCAATGCCCCGAACCCAAAGGGATCGGGGAGGCCGATCCGGTCCAAAAATAAGTTGGTGGTCGAAGGCGTGCTAAATGCGCGGTTATACGTCAATCGCAGGGTGTTGAGTGGCCTGGGTTTAATGACCAGCGCTGCGCGGGGTGAGAAAAATGGATCTTCAACATGGCTGTGCTTGTCTATGCGTCCGGCCAATACCAACTCGATTTGATCGCTCAGGCTGGTTTCACTTTGCAAATAGATCCCGTATTCATCGATGTTATCAATGTCTTCATGCATGCCATTTATTGTGCCCCCTGTCTTGGGTCGGGTTCGCAGTACATCAGCGCCATAAGCAAAGTGTTGTTTTTGTCCCAGGCTAGCATTGTGTTGCAGTTGCAAGACCATCAGATGTGAATTATCTACAATTGGATCGTTAGGTGCGATCATTCTCGTCTGACCTGCATCACTGGCGTTGAAGAAGACCTGTGCAAACCACTCGCGATAGAGCAGGCGTCCTTGATAAAAATTATAGGTCCAGTCTTTTGCCTGGCCCGCGCCCAAACCAGTTAGTTCAATATCGCTTGTTTTTGCATAACCCGTTGATCCTATGATTGTCAGGTCATCTGTTGGTCGAAAATCGAGCCTGAGTTCTCCTATTGTCTTTTTTGAGTTGTAATCGCGTGGATTAAAACCGCGCGATTCCACTTCCAGGGGATCAATGTACTCCCAGTCATGGGCTGAACTTTGCCCAACCGAAATTTTGATCCCGATTTTGTCGTTGAGGCTGCTGGCGTGCCGCAGTGATATTTTTCGCACGCTGCGCTCTCCGCCAGATATGGAAATTGTATTGCCTTCCGATCCAAATGGCGAGCGGGTGATAATGTGCATGACGCCACTGGAGGTGTTGGGCCCGTAAAGTGCCGATCCAGGACCTAATACCACTTCAATACGCTCAATGTCTTCACCGGTAACGGGGATCATATCAAAGGCATTGAAACGCAGGGAAGGGACGCGGGCAATGCGGTTGTCAACGAGTGTGAGCAATGCGCCAGAAAATACATTGTTGAATCCGCGAACGACCACGTTGCTTTGTGAGATGCCCGTTTTGGAAAAGTCAACGCCGGGAAGGGCTTTGATATGCTCAGTCGGCGACAAGACGCCCCGATCTCTGATTTCGGATGCTTCGATCGTTGCTATTGAAGCGGGCGCGTCCAGAGCTTTTTCCTGTTTGCGCGATGCTGACACGACGACTTGTTGACCGATGAGGGCTACGGCGGTCAACTCGAAATTTCGCGTTGTACTTTCGCCAGCGCGAATTTCTACGCCGGATACAACTGTGGTTTCATAGCCGATATAACTGATGGTGATTTCGTACATGCCCGGCGGCAAGCGGTCGATGCGATAGTTTCCCTGTTCATCGGTGATTACGCCCCGTATGCCCTCAATGGCCGGTCCTTTGACTACGACATTGGCCGCGAATAATGCTTCTCCCGTCTCATCTTCCACTTTGCCCGTCAAGTTGCCCATATCCTGAGCTACGACGGGGCATGTACTCCACATTATGAGACAGATGACACACAATGCACGCATAAAACCCTCCTTTAATATTTCTTATAGTTATTTTGAAATAATAGAGAAAAAAAATACAAATGTCACGAACAAAAGCAGGAGTCAGGCGTGAGACCTCTTACGCCATAAAGATATATTTGAGAATAAATATGATGGCCAGTACATCGATAAAAAAATGTACCTCGGAGTCTTTTTTGCTCAGTCGCTTGATTATGGGATAGGCGACAAATCCGAGTGCCAGTCCATCGGCAATGCTGAATGTCAGGGGTATTGCAATCAGCGTTAAAAAAGCGGGTACGGCATCCGACATATCATCCCAGGCAATGCGCGCAGCCGGGGCCATCATCATGACGCCTACGACTATGAGCGCGGGTGCTGTGGCAAAGGACGGTATGGCCTGGACCAGAGGTGTGAGGAATAGGGCGCAGACGAATAGTCCGCCGGTCACCAGGCTGGCAAAGCCCGTGCGCGCGCCCGATGATATGCCCGCGGCACTTTCGATATAGGTCGTTACGGTTGACGTGCCCAATACGCTGCCGCATACGGTTCCAACAGAGTCTGATAGCAGTGCCCTGTTGGCGCGCGGCAATTGTCCTCGCTTATCCAGGTATCCCACGCGTTCTGATAATCCCACCAGTGTGCCCATGGTGTCGAATAGATCGACAAAGAGAAAAGCAAAGACGAGTTCAATGACTGCTGTGTGAAATGCGAGAGGCAGATGGTAAATGGCTTCTCCAAAGAGATGGGTGGGCCAAACGGGCAGGCTTACGACGCCTGTTGGCCAGGGTGTAAGCCCGAGGATCATGGATAATAAGGTGACGCCGATCACGCCGAGTAAAATCGCCCCGCGGATGCCGCGCGTCAACATGATGGCCGTGCCCAAAAGCCCCACCAGTGCCAGTCCAACAGGTCCTGTGCGCACATCGCCCAGGCTGACCAATGTGGCCTGATTATCGACAATAAAACCCGCATTCTTAAATCCGATAAACGCAATAAATAGTCCAATACCTGCGGCGGCGGCGAGTTTGAGGGGTTGGGGCACTGCTGTGATAATGGCCTCGCGCACCCGCAATACAGTTAATAATAAAAACAAGAGCCCGGAGGCGAGGACCACGCCCAGAGCCAGTTTCCAATGCACGCCCATGCCCAGTACAATTGTGTAGGTAAAAAACGCATTGAGGCCCATGCCGGGCGCCAGGGCAAAGGGATAATTTGCCAGAAGGCCCATCAGTATTGTTGCTATTGCTGCAGAAGCACACGTTGCAAATAACAGTTCGGGAAATAAATCCATGCCCAATGCGTCGGATAAGATGCCCGGATTTACGGCTACGATATAAGCCATTGTCACAAATGTCGTCAGCCCACCTGTTATTTCTGTGCGCCAATCTGTGTTTTGCTCGTTAAACTTAAAGAACTCAGCTATTGTTCTTGTAATTTTTTCTGTTCCCATTTGTTTTTCCTTTTTATGGGTGAGATATGAGACGTAAAAGGAACCCTCTTCTCGCTTTTACGTCTTACTCGTAAGAGGGAATATTACGCACTTTACATGATACTTGCGTCTGCAATCAAATGCAATTAGATTGAAACCTGTAGCGCGATAGGTTCGGGTATTCTTCCGCCATCAGCAGTCCAGGGGATGTCTCTCCCACATATCAGGAGAACTTGCCATGACTGAAGATATTGGCCCTTTGCTGAAGCACTGGCCCTATGATCCCAAAAACAGCATTCGCAAAATTTTCTCGTCCAAAGGCGTTGAAAAAATTCAGGTACGCATAGATCAGGGTCCATTTCAAGGCATTCTACAAATGGAACTCGACGGGCGTCCCGATGGACGCAGACCACACAATAACGCGTTTGCTCTGGATCATTTTACCGATAGGCTGCATCATTTTATTGAAGAACACGGTACATCCGATGGTTTTTCACTAAAAAAATCGCACTGTAGTGAACTGTTTGATGAAAGCCGCCTGCTCTACGAGCGCTATGTTTTTTTGCTCCAAATACGAGACTATGACCGCGTTATTCGCGATACACAGCGCAATATGGAGTTGTTCCGTTTTGTCAATCAATACGCTGCCGCGGAGAAAGATCGTCTCAATCTCGAAAAATGGTGGCCTTATGTTTTGCGAATCCACGCGATTGCGCGCGTGATGATTGCATCGCAAGAGAACAATTTTACGAAGGGCATCCAAATTATTCGAGATGTGCTCGACAAAATCGAGAATCTGGAAGAGGTCGATGCAGAAGAATTTGATGTTGAAAAAAAACGCTCTGTTGAGTCTCTGAACGAATTGCTCAACGAGCTCGAGCAACAGCGCCCTCTCACGAAATCTGAACGCCTGAAAAAAGAATTGCTCGAAGCGATTGACAACGAAGAGTTTGAACGCGCTGCCGAGCTTCGAGACCGCATTAATATGATGGGTGAGAAGGAGGGGTGAGAAGTGTAAGAAGCGAGTTTTCTTGACAGAACTGGACTAAGTCTGTATCTTCTCTGTTCCATTGAAAGAGAGCGCAAATTTATGATACATCAGATCACCACATCCCGCATTGCAATTACAACGGCTGTTGTAGGCCGTGTTGTAGTACTTGTACCTATGTGATGATGGGATTGCATAAAAAGTATCTTGTCCCGTCATCGCTACAATGCAATGACGGTTTTTTTTTGTCTAACAAAGGAGATTGTTGCAATGGCGAGCAAACCCCAGACTCCGGCATCTGGCTCCACCTCTGGCGAAATGAGTGGTGCCGATATTCTGGTTGAATGTCTCATCCGCGAGGGGGTCGAAGTGCTCTTTGGCTATCCCGGAGGGGCCAGTATGGAGATGCACCAGTCCCTCACGCGTTCCAATATCCAGGTTGTGTTGTGCCGGCACGAACAGGGCGAAATTTTTGCGGCTGAGGGATATGCCAAAGTTTCGGGCAAGGTTGGGGTGTGTATGGCAACTTCTGGACCGGGTGCTACCAATCTGGTGACGGGGCTGGCCGATGCCAAGATGGACTCTGTGCCGCTTGTTGCCATCACGGGTCAGGTTCCCACTGCTGTTATTGGTCGCGATGCGTTTCAGGAAACCCCGATTATTGAGGTCACGCGGCAGATTACGAAGCACAATTATCTCGTAGATCGCATTGAAGACATTCCCCGCGTTGTCAAAGAGGCGTTTTACATTGCTTCTTCTGGGCGGCCAGGTCCCGTGTTGATCGATATTCCCAAAAATGTGCAGCAAAGTGCTTGTGTGCCCGATTTTCCAGAGACGGTTTCCATTCGCAGCTATACCCCCAGCCATTTGCACGCCAGCCGTGCTCAAATGCAAGAGGTCGCCCAGGCGATTTTAGAATCCAAACGCCCGCTTATTTATGCCGGCGGGGGTATTGTGACTGCCGAGGCGTCGGAAGAACTCCGCGAGTTTGCTCGAAAAACACGCATTCCCGTGGCACAGACGCTGATGGGGTTGGGTGTTTTTCCGCAGACTGATCCACAGTCTTTGCAAATGCTGGGTATGCACGGGTCGGTTTACGCCAATTACGCCATCAATCACGCCGATTTGTTGCTGGCATTCGGGGTGCGTTTTGATGATCGGGTGACGGGTAAGCTCGAAGAGTTTTGCAAACACGGTCGCATTGTGCATATCGATATTGATCCTTCTGAGATTAATAAAAACAAGGTCGCCCATTTGCCGATTGTGAGCGATATTAAATATGCTCTGCAAGAGCTAAACAGTATTGTTTTGCCAGGCGATTATCAGGCCTGGTGTGATGAGATTGAAACGTGGCGCAAAAGACATCCTTTTACATACAAAGATGTCGAAGATGTCATTTTGCCCCAGTATGCAATTGAGATGCTTTATAAGATGACGCAGGGTAAGGCTATTATATCCACGGGGGTGGGGCAACACCAGATGTGGGCGGCGCAATTTTATCCTTTTGATGAGCCGCGCCGTTGGCTCACGTCGGGCGGTTTGGGGGCGATGGGTTTTGGTTTGCCCGCTGCGCTGGGGGCGCAATTGGCTTTTCCCGATGCGCTGGTTATTGATATTGATGGCGATGGCAGTTTTGCGATGAATGTGCAGGAGTTGGCGACGCTTTATGCGGAGAAAATTCCCGTTAAGACTATGATTCTCAACAATCAGCATCTGGGTATGGTGGTGCAATGGGAGGATCGCTTTTACAAGAGCAATCGCGGGCATACGTTTATTGGCGATCCGGAAGCGGCGCAGGCGCATGAAGATATGAATATTCCGCCGAGTCACGCCATTTTCCCCGATTATGTGGCGATAGCAAAGGGTTTTCGCGTGCCTGCCGAACGGGCGGCGCGCAAGGAGGATCTCGTGCCGGCTATTGATCGCATGATTTCTTCCAATGGTCCCTATTTGCTCGATGTGGTTGTGCCGTATCAAGAGCATGTGTTGCCCATGATTCCCTCGGGTATGACATTTGCCGATATTATTACGGAGTAAGCATCTGTGCTGTCGGAAATGGACATTGCTCAAAGCGATGTCCATTTTTTTGTTTTATAGGGAACGCGGGTGTTGATCTGGTGGTCTAATCCTGCGAAACGGATAGACGAATCAGCGAATCATCGAATCAGAGCATAGACCAAAAGATAACCCTGGACGTCTATTCATATCAGAGTCAAAGGAAAAATAAGTGGCTGATTTTGATGAACGAGATCTGATTCGTCAATGCCAAAAGGGCGATGTGCAGGCTTTCCGCCATCTGGTTGAACATTATGAAGACCGAATTTACGGTCTGGCGTGTTCGATTCTCGGCGATCCGGAAGCGGCAAGGGATGCGGCGCAAGAGGCGTTTGTTAGAGCGTATAAAGCACTGGGGAAGTTTGAGGGTCGGTCGAGTTTTTACACGTATTTGTATCGCATTGCCACCAATGTTTGTCTCACGTTTGCCCAGCGCGAGCAACGGCGGCCCGATCGGGTTTCTATTGAGGGGATGCAGGAGGCGAGCGATATGGCGCTGGACCGGTTTTTGGGTACGGATGAACCGCAAAATGATATTGAGCGCATTGGTTTGCGCGAGGAGATTCAGAAGGTGCTTGATTACCTGTCGCCCGAGCATCGTGCGGTGGTGATTATGAAAGATATAGAGGGTTTTTCTCAAGAGGAAATTGCCGATGTTTTAGATGTTTCCGTCGGCACTGTTAAGTCGAGGCTTTCGCGGGCACGGGCGCGTTTACGCGATTTGCTTATGCCGCTGTACCGCGAATGGCAAGGGGAGGAGATATGACTGATCGCGATAAATTGTTGCTCTATGTTGACGGTAATTTGTCTGCGGAGCACGCGCGCGAAATTGAAGCGCGGATAGCAGAGGATGCAGAGTTTCGCGCTGAATACGATTTGCTTCGCCATGTGCAGAGACGCCTGGGTCAGCGTCCGATGGCGCCTTCGCCGGGGTTGTGGGATGGTGTTCAGGCACAGATTGGGGAAGAGGGTTTATGGAATAGCCTGGTCTGGGCGGGCAAACGCCTCGTGCCATTGGCCGCTGCCGCTGCTGTTATTTTTATGGTGTTAATCGATAATGGAGATACCGAGGCAAATACGGTGTCGGATTATTTCGATTCGCAAACCGAAATGGTGCTGTCGGAGGTACAAGCCGATAGCCTGGCTATTTATCCCGAGTAAACGACTGCAAAAGGACTATCATGTTTTCTTTTTCCCCTCGCACACAGGCCGTTCTTTTATTTATGGGCATTTTTGCCCTGGGGCTGGTGTGTGGTACTATTGTCGAGCGCAAGTTTTTGCGCTCACTCAGTCCCCTCGGCCCACCTGGGGCGCGTGGGCGTCCTTATGACTACAATCGCATGATTGATCGAATGGGTCAGGATCTCGATTTGTCAGATGAGCAAAAGAGTGCTGTGCGGGCTGCATTTCAGGAATATCGGCGCGAGATTGATACGGTGCGCCGACAAATTGGCGAAGATATGCGATCGCAGGAGCAAAAATTGCGCGAGAAGTTGAAGACGATTCTCACGCCTGAGCAGTTTGCAAAATTTGAGGAAAAAAATAGACGTCAAGGATTCCGCGGCCGAGGTGGCGGCCGCCGAGGTCCCCCGGGAGACCGTCCACCCGGTTCCCGTAGGGGCCCACCATAGAAGCTGTTTTAAAAATCCCGATGTATTCTCTGGGGGGATTAAGACAGCTTCTGACTCGCGACTTTCGAGTTGTGAACAGATGCCGGCCTGAACACAGCCGAGGGTTGTTCGATTTTTTACTACAAGCAGATAGTATGCTGGGAAACTGCTGTTTAACTATGAGGAGTTGGTATCATGAAACGCAAAATTATCTATGCAGTTATCGGTGTTTTCATTATTGGCATTATTGGAAGTGTCGCTTTTGTGAAACAGGCAGAAGCTCAAAGGGGCCAACGCCGCGGTATGCGCGGTATGGCGGCGCTGGAGTTGACGGATGAGCAGAAGGAAAAGATGTCTGATCTGCGTTCTGCCCATCAAAAGGCGATGGTCGATTTGCGCGCGGCACATCAGAAGGCGCGGATCGATTTGGGTGAGATTCGGAGGCAGGACAATCCATCGGCTTCGGATATTCAGGCTAAGGTCGATGCGGTGACGGCGGCGCAGGGAAAAATTATGGCGCGCGAGATTCAGCACAATATAGATGTTAGAAATTTGCTGACTGCTGAACAAAAGGAGAAGCTCGGTGAGATGCGCCGAGGAGGACGCGAGGGTTTTCGCGGTCGCGGTGGTCCTGGGTTCAGAGATAACGATGGTCCCCGGTTCAGAGGTCGCGGTGGTCCGGGTTTCAGAGGCCGTGGTCCTGGGTTCAGAGGCCGTGGTCCTGGGTTCAGAGATAACGATGGTCCGGGTTTCAGAGGCCGCCGAGGTGGAGATCGCGATCAGATGAAAAAAGAATCTGAGACGCAGGAGAAGTCCGAGATGAAAGAGAAGTCCGAACACCACAGTGAAGAGTCATCAGAGATGTAGCGTATCGCGGCCTGATGTTGTAGGGGACGGCCCCCGTGCCGTCCCGCCGCAGTCCAGAAGGTTTGCTTGTCATCGCGGCAGGGTTTTAGCCGCGATCCAGTTTCCAGTTTATCATTTGATCGCATAAGCGCGACGGGTTTTTTCCCGTCGCGTTTTTTTTTGGTATGAAACTTGCATTTGTGCGTATAATGAATAAAATTTCCGTTAAAACCGCGCTTGTCTGTGGTGTTTTCGCAACAGGTGTGAATTTGATTCACACGCGAAGATCGGTTCTAATCAGTTTTTAATATTTCAACAAAAGGTAGATATGATTCGTAATATTTTTTGGAATTTGCTCAAGATAGGCTTTTTAATTTTCCCGTGTGTTGTGCAAGCGCAGGACCGCGTTGCAGTGGATATGGGGGGCGATTGGCTTCGGCGCGATTGGGACGATTGCGGCGAGAATGTTACTGGGCAACATCGAGATGGCGTGTTTGCGATTCGCAGCGATCATGCGGCGGCACTTTTCTGGCAGGTGCCGACAAAGAATGGCACGGCGTTGTCAATTGATCGCAGTCAGGATTGGATCAAGCGCTGTGACCGACCACCCAGGAGCTTTGGGAAGGATGTCCGCGAACAGGCGCAGGGGCAGTATGATCTCATATCTGCAACTGAGTATCCCTATATTTCATGGCGCTGGCGGGTCAGCAATACGATTGATGATAGCGGGACAGCGGATCACAAAGGCAAGATTCAGAAATCGGGCGATGATTTTGCAGCTAAGATCGGTATTTCGGTTCTCAATACCAGAGGGAAGCTGCGGGAGGTTGCCTATCTCTGGACGCGGACCATACCCGAAGAGACTTCGCTGACACAGGTGACGTCTGTTGCGCTGGGAATTGTGAAATATAAGTGGTATCGCATTGTTGCCGAGAGCGGGGATCAAAATGTGAATCAATGGGTTGGGGAGTCGCGCAATTTTTATCGGGATTTCAAGCGATTTTATCCCGATGAAGAACCCGCAGAAGTTGTGCGCGTATATCTCATGTCTGATTCGGATAATACGGGTAGTAAGGTGACGGGCGCGTTTGCCGATCTCATGTTTCATCGGAAGCGACCTTAGCGCGAAAAACCCGCTTGACTTTACTGTGTCCCCGATATATCTTCTGCACCGTTCAGTTCTGTTCGCAGATGTAGTGAGATTAATATGATTTTTGTAACCCACCAGTATAATACCCAACAGATGATGGATAATTGCGCTATCAGTGCATCCGTGCAGATGTCATTTATCCGTGCCAACGGCCATGTGTGCCCGGAAAGTGGCATTAATCTCGCGGTTTTCACGGGTAATGACAAAAATGTTATTGGCGGGTTCAAAATGAGACGACAGACTTAAAGTACATAATAGTCTTTCAAACACGAACCCGCTGAAGATGCTTCGGCGGGTTTTTTTGTTGGTGGCTATCTACCCCTTTGGGGAGAAAGGACATGCAAGGTGGAATCCGATTTCGACTACCAGATGCCGTCCTATACAACTCTGATGGTTCACGATCTCAATATATCTACGCGGTGGTATTGCGATACGCTCGGTTTTTCTCTAATTTCACAGATGCCAGGTGCCCAGGGCGATCCCATTATGTCGCATTTGCGCTGGGCTCCTCATGCGGATTTGATTCTGATGGAGGAGGGGCCAAACTCATTGATAGCATCCATAAGGGGTGCGGGCGTTACGCTCAATTTTACAGTGTTGCGCGAGTCGGTTGATGCGATTGCGGAACGGGTGCGACGCGATGGCAATGTCCAGGTTTCCGGTCCGCACGATCGCCCGTGGAATGCGCGCGAGGTTATTGTGATAGATCCCAATGGGTATCGGCTGAATTTTACAGAGCCGTTGCGCGCACCTGTTGATGGCGATGATTTGATGAATGATGTTAAAAAAGAAATCACTTTGAATTGATATAGGAGATGCAGATCCATGCCCGAATTGTCCTGGTCTTTTCCGTATTCTTCACAACGCATGCCGGTTATGGCGCGCAATGTGGTTGCGACTTCTCAACCGCTGGCCGCTCAGGCGGGGTTGCAGATGTTGCTCAAAGGTGGCAATGCCGCAGATGCAGCTCTGGCAACAGCGATGGCGCTTACGGTTGTTGAACCCAATATGAATGGTATAGGCAGCGATGCGTTTTGCATTTTGTGGGATGGCGAGCAAATATATGGTCTCAATGCATCGGGGCGTTCTCCAAAAGCGTGGTCGCCCGAATTTTTTGCTGGGCACGCGGTGATGCCTCAGCGCGGTTGGGATGCCGTGACTGTGCCTGGCTGTGTTTCGGCATGGGCCGAGGTTTCAGAGCGGTTTGGCGTGTTGCCGTTTGAGGCGTTGTTTGAACCCGCGATTCACTATGCCCGCGATGGTTTTGTAGTTTCGCCTATTACCGGGCATAGCTGGGCACAGGCTGTGTATAATTACGGCGATATGCCCGATTGGATGGCGACTTTTGCACCCGGGGGACGCGCGCCGAAAATTGGGGAGAAATTTGTGTGTGGCGCACAGGCGCGTACGCTTGAGCGCATTGCGGAGACAGGAGGAGAGGCGTTCTATTCGGGAGATCTGGCAGAGAAGATCGCTGCGCATGCCAAACGCACTGGCGGTGCGATGACAGAAGAAGACCTATCAGAGCATCGGGCAGATTGGGTGGATACGATGACGATGGATTTTGGGGATTATACGTTGCACGAAATTCCGCCGAATGGTCAGGGCATTGCGGCACTGATCGCGCTGGGAATACTGGAGAATTGGGATTTGTCCGGGTATGCTGTTGATTCGGCGGATAGTTTACATCTTCAGATTGAGGCGATGAAGTTGGCGTATGCGGATACGCACAGGTACGTGTCTGATCCGGGTACGAGGGATATTGAGTTCGCGCAATTGCTCGATCCGGATTATCTGGCGCAACGCGCGAGGTCGATTGATCTGAAAAGGGCGGGGATGCCCACTTTTGGCATGCCGCGTGGGGATACGGTTTATCTTACGGCGGCAGATGCAGATGGGATGATGGTTTCGTTTATTCAGTCCAATTATATGGGTTTTGGATCTGGTATTGTGATTCCGGATACGGGTATTAGTATGCAGAACCGGGGCGCGGGTTTTGTTTTGACGGAGGACCATCCCAATCGCGTAGATGGGGGCAAGCGACCGTATCATACGATTATTCCAGCGTTTGCGACCCGAGAGGGCCAACCGGTGATGTCTTTCGGCGTTATGGGTGGGCACATGCAGCCGCAAGGTCACGCGCAGATGATGATTCGGATTTTTGCTTATGGTCAAAATCCACAGGCTGCGTGTGATGCGCCCCGATGGCAGGTTTTTGGGGATTTGAGCGTGGGTATTGAGCCAGGTGTGGATGCCGGTGTGCTGGACGATCTTCGCGCCCGCGGGCACGATATCCAAATTCCACCAGCTATTGGATATGGCGGGGGTCAACTCATTTATAAATTGGACGACGGTTATTGCGCGGCTTCCGATCCCCGCAAGGATGGTCTGGCAGTGGGGTATTGAATATGGGAAAGTGTGAAGTAGGAAGTGTGAAGTATGAAGGGAGGTTGTCATCGCGGCATGGTGTTGAGCCGCGATCCAGAAGGTTTTGTTGACCGTTGACCGCTAAAAGCTGAGAAATGGAATTTTTATGAGTAAACGCAAAGATACAGCCTGGCAGGCGCGAGGTCTGGCGCAGAAATATCTCAAGAATATTCGGCAGGCAATTCCGCTGTCCGATGAGCAGATTGCCGTTATGTGCCGGGTGATTAATGCGGATGATCACGGGGTCAATACTGTGCTCGATCTGGGGTGTGGGGATGGCATACTCGGCGCCGCGGTTATTGAATACCACCCGGATGCACGCGGCGTTTTTGTGGATTTTTCTGAGGCTATGATCGAGGCTGCACAGAAGCGGTTTGGGGAAACAGCTTCACAGCACCGTTTTGTTATTGGCGATTATGCAACGTCCGATTGGCTCAGTCTGGTTGCAGATGACGCGCCTTATGACGCGATTGTATCGGGTTTTTCAATTCATCATCAGAGCGATGAACGCAAGCGCGAAGTTTATGGCGAGATTTTTGATCTGCTTTCTCCCAATGGCGTGTTTGTCAATGTCGAGCATGTTCTCTCTCCGTCGAAGTGGGTTGAGTCGCGTTTTGCAGATCGCTTTATTGACGCGCTTTGCGATTCTGTTACGCGGCGAGATCCAAATGCTTCTCGCGATGAAATCGCGCGGGCGTATTATTATCGCGATGACAAACAGGCGAATATTCTCGCGTCTGTTGAAGCTCAATGCGAATGGCTCAGAGCTATTGGTTTTTCAGATGTAGATTGTTATTTCAAGCTGTTTGAACTGGCTGTTTTTGGCGGGAGAAAAACTGGATAAATACCATGCATATACACTATTTCCAAATCGCTCAATTCTCTGGCAATAATAATGACGATAATAATCCGATCCGGCGACGGGCTGGACCGGCATAGGTCGTCTTGTGCCAGCATGTAGAGTAAAGTGCCCGTTGTCAAAAAATACGACAACGGGCTTTTTTTGTGCCTGACTGACGTTACGCAGGTCTGGGTGTTTGTCATGCTGAGCGAAGTGAAACGGAGTCGAAGCATCTTTTCCACATTACCTAAAATAAAAGGAGTCTGTCATGAAATACATCGCAATATCTGAACTTTCCAAATATATCGGCCAAACCGTTACCCTTCACGGATGGGTGCATACCCTGCGCGACCAGAAGTATGTCCAGTTTCTCATTTTGAGAAATCGCACGGGAAGTGTACAGGTCGTGCATGAAAAGACAGGGGCGTTGGCAGAGCGGGTTTCTGCTCTTACGCGAGAATCGGCGGTAACTATAAGCGGACGTGTTGTCGAAAATATAGGTGTTCGTCTGGGTGGTGTTGAAATTCAGCTTGAGGAACTGAGTGTTGTCAATGTAGCTGAAGCGCCGTTGCCTTTGGATCCGTTTTCCGAAAGTGCATCGGGTATTGACCATCGGCTGGATTGGCGGCATCTCGATCTTCGCGTTCCGCGCAATCGGTTGATTTTTGAGATACAAACTACTGTTGAAGGGGCGATGCGCGAGTACTGGATGCAAAATCATTTTATCGAGATACATTCTCCCAAACTGATGGGTACAGCCAGTGAATCGGGAGCGGAGTTGTTTGCGTTGCCGTATTTCAATTCCACAGCTTATCTGGCGCAATCGCCTCAGTTTTACAAACAGATGGCGATGGCGTCTGGTTTTGATCGCGTGTTTGAGATTGCGCCCGTTTTTCGCGCTGATCCCTCATTTACTTCACGCCATACGACGGAGTTTACCAGTGTGGATGTCGAGATCGCATGGATTGATAGTCACGAGGATGTGATGGCATTTGAAGAAGCATGGCTGCAACATGTCATTTATACAGTGCGAGAAAGACACGGTGACGCTATTGCGGAAAATTACGATGTTGAACTCGCGGTGCCAGTACTGCCTTTTCCGCGGATCGCGATGGCCGAGGCATTGAAGGTGTTGTCTGAACAGGGTCACGCACCAGAGCGGGAAGGCGACCTCGATCCAAAGGGCGAGCGTCTGCTCGGTGAATATATCGGCAAAACCCGGGGTTGCGATTATGTCTTTGTGATAGATTACCCGGTATCTGTGCGGCCATTTTACCACATGCTTCACCCAGAACAGCCTGCGTTGACCAGGAGCTTTGATCTGCTCTATCGCGGTGTGGAAATTACCACGGGCGCGCAGCGTGAGCACCGTCCCGATGTTCTGAGGGCACAAGCGAGAGAGAAGGGGCTGGATTTAGAGGTTATTCAGTTTTATCTCGATTTTTTTAAGTACGGATGTCCGCCACACGGGGGATTTGGTTTTGGTCTGTCGCGCCTGCTCATGATTATGCTCGGGTTGCCCTCTGTGCGCGAGACGACTTTTTTGTCCCGCACTCCCAACAGGTTGCACCCATGATATTATGGTTTGTAGGGGCGACCCCCTGTGGTCGCCCGCTGCCTGTTGCCTGCAGACGTGACCAATGTCATCGCGGCATGGTTCCCTGCTCAAAATCATGCAGGGACATGCTTGAGCCGCGATCCAGGAGGTTTTTGTTGACCATTACAATTTTAATATTGCGGTACAACGACATATAGAGTTTTTTTTCGTCTATTCGTCTATTCGTCTATTCGTCTATTCGTCTATTCGTCTATTCGTCT
>VXRD01000110.1 GCA_009838845.1 Gemmatimonadota bacterium
TCTTGTGGCCTCGGAGATGTTTATACGCGACAGCTGCTTGGGGGCTGGTGTGGGGGTCGTCTTACGTCTCACCTTTTACGTCTCACCTTAATCTTATGGCACGCAAAGATATTCGAACCATTTCGATTTTTTGTGCGAAATGTAAATCACTGCTGTACAAATACCGCAAAGGCGGGCGAGGCGGATTGGTGAAGTGCATGGTGGATCGGATTGCCGAAGACCATACCCGAGGGGATATGAAGTGCCCAAAATGCAGACAGGCGTTTGCGAGGTTCAGGATGTATGGCGGGCAGGCCGCGCATAAGATTATACAGGGAAAGGTTTTTACGAGGGGTATGGCGAGGCGGTAGAGTTAAAAAAGGAGCGAAAACACGATGGCTAAATTTGTCGCGAATTACGATGAAGACAAGGTGCCCGATTACACATTGCCCGATCCGTTGATTTTTGATGATGGAACAAAGGTCGAAGATGCTGCTTTGTGGGAAAGACGGCGGGCAGAGATTTTGTCTTTGTTTGAGACCCAGGTGTATGGCAAGATGCCGGGTGGCGCGACGGGCATGCGTTTTGAGACGCGGTTTGTGAATGGGGATGCGTTGGACGGGATTTGTAAGGAAGTTCGGGTTTACTTTTCTACAGATGCAGAACCGCGAATGGATATTTTAATTTTTTTGCCAAAAGACGCTGATGGACCCGTGCCGTTGTTTGTGGGATTGAATTTTGGGGGGAATCACACCGTTCATGCCGATCCCCAAATTACATTGTCCGAGCGGTGGATGCGTTCGAAAACGGAGGGGGTTTTGAATCATCGGGCAACGGAAGTGGCGCGCGGTAAGGCTGCAAGTAGGTGGCCTGTGGGGCGGATTTTGGCAAGGGGTTACGGCTTGGCTACGATTTATTGCGGCGATCTGGACCCGGATTATGACGATGGGTTTCAAAATGGCGTGCATCCGCTTTTTGATAGGCGAAATACTGGCGATGACTGGGGAGCTATTGGTGCTTGGGCGTGGGGGTTGATGAGGGCGATGGATTATTTTGAGAGCGATGAGGCGATTGATCACGCTCGGGTTGCCGTGATGGGGCATTCGCGATTGGGCAAGACCGCGCTGTGGGCTGGCGCACAAGACGAGCGGTTTGCCCTTGTGATTTCAAATAATTCGGGTTGTGGAGGTGCCGCGCTTTCCCGCCGTCGATATGGCGAAACAGTGGGGCGGATTAATACCAGTTTTCCTCACTGGTTTTGCGATAATTTTAAGCGGTATAATGAGCGCGAAGACGATTTGCCCGTTGACCAGCATTTGCTCATTGCGCTGATGGCGCCTCGCCCGGTTTATGTTGCCAGTGCAGAAGAAGATAGATGGGCGGATCCAAAGGGGGAGTTTTTGGGCGCGAAACACGCCGATGCAGTTTATCGTCTGTTGGGAACAGATGGTCTGGCTGCTGAAAATATGCCGCGTGTTCACAAGCCGGTCACGAGTCGAATTGGGTATCATATTCGCGCAGGTGGGCACGCAGTGACGGATTACGATTGGGATCGGTATATAGATTTTGCCGATAAACATTGGCAGTGAAGTTCGACGAGTGGTTGAACAGAAAGGAATAGTTATGGCAACTCAAACAGAGCGATCTTACGCGCTCAAAGCGGTGCCGGGATTTTCTTCGTCTTATTCGGGTATTCAGATTGCAGCGCAGACGTCGGATAATACGAGTGATGAAGATTTGCAGTTTATGCAGCAACTCGGCGTGGAATGGATGATGGTGGGCGTTGACGACCAGGAGAATCAGAATGCCGATTATTACAAGGCGTTGAAAGCGCGGTTTGCAAAATACGATTTGCAGATTTATCGCATTGCCAATCGCAGTGTACACAATATGCCCGAAGTGACCCTGAATTTGCCGGGGCGCGATGAGAAGGTCGAGGAATTTATCACTTTTATTCGCAATCTGGGAGAGGCGGGTATTCCGTACAATACGTATGCACACATGGGCAATGGGATCTGGAGTTCGGGGCGCACAACGCGGCGCGGAGGCATGGATGCGCGGACACTCGATATCGAGAATGCCACAGGGCATTGGGACGGTCAGATTTTTGAGGGCGAATTGACACATGGGCGGGTTTATAGCGAAGACGAGCTTTGGGAGAATTACGAGTACATGATTCGCAAGGTCGCGCCTGTTGCCGAGGAATCAGGTGTTTATATCGGCATTCATCCCGATGATCCTCCGGTGTATCCTCTGGGCGGGATTCCGCGCTGTATGTTTGGCAATTTTAAGGGGTACAAGCAGGCGATGGATATTGCGGATAGTCCAAATATCGGGGTTTGTTTGTGCGTGGGGTGCTGGCTCGAAGGGGGTAAGGAAGGCATGGGCGTGGATGTGATTGAGGCTATTCACTATTTTGCCAGCCGCAAGAAGTTGTTTAAGGTGCATTTTCGCAATGTTTCAAATCCGATGCCAGAGCCGTGGGCAGAGACTTTGATGGACGATGGGTACCAGGATATGCATGCGGTGATGAAAGCACTGCGGGAGGTGGAATTTGACGGGGCGATTATTCCCGATCATATTCCGCAGATTCTGGGAGGTCATCGCGCGGGGGTGGCGTATTCGATTGCCTATATGCGCGCGCTGGTTCAAGCCGTGAATAACGAAGTGGGTTAGGGATTACGGTCCACGTTTGCCTGTCGCGATGATTGTACCGGCGGGCAATAATGCGTCAAGTCGGTTTGGCAGGTCGTCGCCGATGCTGTGCAGCCAGGTCATGAGTTGGTCGCGCAGGCCATTTTCTGCGGTTGATATGTGGGGTTGCCCACTCAGGTTTTTCATTTCGTGTGGGTCGGTTTGAAGGTCGTAAAATTCGTCAATGTCTTGCGGGTTCCACACGTATTTGTATCGTTCGTTGCGAATGGCGCGCACTTCAAAGCTGTAACCGTTGTAGCGATAGTAGGTGCCATAGGCGATTTGCGGCCAGTCTGGAGGACGGTTTTGCGTCCCGACGAGTGGGAGAAGGTTGCGGCCCTCGCGCGGTTGGTCAGCGGATGGTTCGGCGCGAATGAGAGAGAAGAGGGTTTCGCCGATGTCGAGTAATGAGACATAAGCATCCTGGGTTGCAGGCGGTGTGTTGGGCGCGCGGATGATGAGCGGGATGCGCCAGACTTCTTCGTAAAAATAAGCCCCTTTGTCAAATCGGTTGTGTGCGCCTTCCATGTCGCCGTGGTCAGATGTGAAGACAACGGTTGTTGATTCGGCGAGGTCGAGGCGGTCTATGGCGTCGAGTATGCGCCCGATGGCTTCATCGACCATTGTGATGTGTGCGTGGGAATAGGCGATGACGGTTTTCCATTCTTCTTCGATCGGGGAGGTGTCCATGCATCCCCACCAGGGTGTCGAATGGAACCAGGGGCGTCCCTCGCAGTTGTCGTTCAGGTTTGCGGGGAGTTCGACACGCGTGCGGAGTTCTTCGGCGAGTTTGACGTATTCTTCAGGTAGGTGATGCGGAAAGTGTGGCGGTGCGGAAGATACAGTGAGAAAGAAGGGTTTGTTTTGGTGGCTCTTAGCCCATGTTTCGAGAAATTTTACGCCTTTGTTCACGGTGGGAAAGGGCTGGATATTTTCTTTTGGTTGGGGTGAATCCCCCCAAAATGGCGCGTGCCCTTTGATGAGGTTTTTGGTTTGATTGGCGTAGCTGGCAACGGTCTTTTCATAGGTGTGATCATTTGTTTGTGGGTGGTATGGCTTTGAGTGTATTTCGATGTTGGGATCAAATCCGTGTGCGCCGCGTTTTTCAGGGTTGATATGCCCGAGGTGCCACTTGCCGTAGTAACCGACGTGATAGCCGAGGCGCACGGCTTCGTCAATCCAGGTTTTTTGGTCGAGCGGCATGGATTCCTGGAGGGAATAGCCCACGGATTGGTTGTCGTAAACGCCATTTTGGTGCGGCCAGCGAGCCGTGAGTAGTGTGCCCCGAGCAGGTGTGCAGAGGGGACAAGATGTGAAAGCATTTGCGAATACCGTGCCTTCGGATGATAGGCGGTCAATATTCGGCGTGGGTATGTCGGCACCGAGAAAACCAAATGCCCATGCAGGCCATTGGTCGGTGAGGATGAATAATACGTTTTGCGCCATGAGAATTCCTGTGTTGATAAATGATGTTGCGTACAATAAACCGATCTTTGCGGTATTTCGCAATCTCAGATTTGCCCTTGATAGATGCACATAGAGTCACTATATTATATCACCTCTTATTCTCCTCCCCTGATTTGATGCGCTATACTTTGTTTTTCCTTCCCCGCATGTTTTTTCTGTTATCTTCACCTTCCAAACAAGGGTAGGAATATATTATGGCAACGGCAATAAAATCGCGCACTTCCAACACTACGCAACTCGATTTGCTCTCGCAACCGAGGACCAATGGGAAAACCAATGGCAAGAAAAATGGCGCCCATAATTACGACGAGAGTAAGATCAAAACCCTTTCATCGCTTGAGCATATTCGGTTGCGTACGGGTATGTACATCGGGCGGCTCGGCTCGGGTACAGATCCCGACGACGGTATATACGTTTTGCTCAAAGAGGTGGTGGATAATGCCGTCGATGAATTTATTTCGGGTTTTGGCACAAAAATCGATGTGACTATTGACGCCAATCACGTCAGTGTGCGCGACTATGGGCGCGGCGTTCCGCTGGGCAAAATTGTCGAATGCGTTTCTGTGATCAATACCGGTGCCAAATACAACGACGATGTTTTCCAATTTAGTGTGGGTCTCAATGGCGTGGGTAGCAAAGCGGTCAACGCGCTTTCTACCGATTTTCGCGTGGTGGCCTATCGCGACGGCAGGTACGCCGAAGCCCGCTTTACGCGTGGGAAACTCATTGGTGAAAAAAAGGGGAGGACTCAGGAACCAGATGGCTCTCTTTTTGAGTTCACGCCCGATTCTGAGATTTTTGAGGAATACGATTACAATTTCGAATACGTCGAGCGTCGCATGTGGAACTACGCCTGCCTCAATAGCGGTCTCACGCTCATTTTTAACAAACAGAAATTCGTCTCAAGGCGCGGCTTGCTCGATTTTCTCAGCCGCGAGGTCGATGATTCGGCACTTTATGAACCCGCGTATTACAAGGGGCAATATCTCGAATTTGCATTTACGCATACGTCCAATTATGGGGAAAATTATTTTTCTTTTGTCAATGGGCAATACACCATTGATGGTGGCACGCATCAAAGTGCTTTTCGAGAGGGCATCTTAAAAGGCGTCAATGAGTTTTACAAGAAGAATTACAGCGGCGTAGATGTGCGGGAATCCATCAATGGCGCTGTTGCAGTCAAGCTCAAAGAACCCGTTTTTGAGTCGCAAACAAAAAACAAACTCGGCAATACCGAAGTGCGCTCGTGGATTGTTTCTGAAACGCGTAGCGCGGTGGTCGATTTTTTGCACAAGAATACCACGGCGGCGCAAAAACTCCAGGAGAAGATCAACCACAATGAGCGCCTGCGCAGAGAACTCAACGATGTTAAGAAAAAGGCAAAGGAAGTCGCCCGCAAGGTTTCCATCAAAATTCCGCATTTCAAGGATTGTAAATATCACAAGTGCGACAAAAAACCAGGCGATTAATCTACTATTTTTATCAACGAAGTTCAATC
>VXRD01000111.1 GCA_009838845.1 Gemmatimonadota bacterium
GCGCTTTGCGGATGGTTTTAAGCTCTTACACACGGATAATAGGTATGATCCAAAATTGGATTTCAACGGGGATGGGCCTGTTGATTTTCGCGATTTTCTCATTTTTGTTTCCCATTTTGGTGAATCGCGTTAAGGGAGTAACGCTGTGATTGTATTGCGAACAGATCGAGAGCTGGATTTGATGATTGAGGCAAACCGCATTGTGGGGCTGGTGCATCGCACACTCAAGCCGCTTGTCAAGGTGGGAACGACGACCAGAGAACTGGATAGCGTGGCCGAAGATGTGATTCGGTCACACGGCGCAGAACCCGCATTTAAGGGCTATAAGGGGTATCCCGCAGCGAGTTGTATTTCTATTAACGAACAGGTCGTACACGGGATTCCCGGATCGCGGAAGTTGATAGATGGCGATATTGTTAGCATTGATATTGGAGTGAAATTGCGAGGCTACTACGGCGATCAGGCGATTACGCGCGTTGTTGGCAATATTTCAGAGCGGGAAAAAGAATTGCTGGAGGTGACGCGAGAAGCTCTGTTTAAGGGGATTGAGCAAGCGGTTGCCGGGAAACGCCTGAGTGATATTTGCGGTGCGGTACAAAACTGGGTCGAGCAATTTGGTTTTTCTGTTGTGCGGCAATTTGTAGGGCATGGCATTGGGCGCAGATTGCACGAAGAACCCGCCGTGCCCAATTATGTGCCCCCAGAGCGCAATCCTCGTTTGCGAAAGGGGATGGTACTCGCCATTGAGCCGATGGTCAATTTGGGAACGCATGAAGTTGTGGTGGCAGATGACGGGTGGACGGCATCGGCGGCTGATGGGTTGCCTTCGGCGCATTTTGAACATGTGGTAGCAATTACACGTGGAGAACCCAGGATTTTGACGATGTTCGAGGAAGATATCGATGCGTAAATCTATTCTCCTATGCGTTCTTATGTGGTTGATGTCTTGTAGCCAGCACTATGAGGAAGGGGCGCATCCGCCGCCAAAGCCTCCACCTGTTCAGACTTCAGCAGCGGATAAAGAAGGACCACAGGCATCAGGCGCCGTGGTTTCAGGGACGATTCGACTGGCCGATGGGCTGGGCGAGCGCATTGGGAGCAATGCCGTGCTATTTGTTATTGCGCGACCTGCCCCTGTTGGTGGACCACCGCTGGCGGTGAAGCGGCTCGACATTTCCGATTTTCCCTATTCGTACACACTGACACGCGGGGATGCGATGATTGAGATTGACTGGTCTGAGATCGATGCGTTGTACGTCTCTGCAAAAATTGATGCAGATGGACGTGTGGGTGGTTCAAAGACAGGGGATATGGAGGGGATTTATCCGCAAAATCCCGTTGCGCCCGGGGCCGTGGATGTGGATATTTTGATCGATACGGTGCATTGAGTTATGAGCTATACGGTGATTCACGCGACACACGAAGCTGTGCGCAAGGCCGGTGGTATTGGAGCTGTACTCGAGGGCTTGATGACTTCTTCTGTGTACCGGGAAGCCGTGAGGCGGTCTTTTCTCGTCGGCCCGCTTTTGCGCCCAGAGGATGAAGATCTCCTTGCGGAAAGTGGCGAGGTGCTTTTTTCGACTATTTCCGGCGTGCAAAATGCGGATTGTGCCGACGCGCTCAATCGCGTCGCAGAGCGGTACAATGTCAATATTGTTTATGGGATACGTCGATTCGGTGGTGGATATGGAGCCGATGTGTTGCTCGTTGATGCCGAAGATATCAACCCTCGGCGGTCCCGCAATTTTAAGTACAATCTCTACCGGCATTTTGGCCTTGCGTCTGACCGATATGATACAATCGCGGATTACGCGCTTTATATCGATAGTGCGGAAGCTATTTACGACGCTGTTGTCGCGCTTATCGGAAAGGACCCCAGCCCACATATTGTGCTGGCCCATGAGTATATGGGCATGCCTGTTGCGCTCAAAACTATTATGGAAAATGATCCGCGCTTTCGAGCGATTTTTTACGCCCATGAGGTTTCGGCGATGCGCGAGATCACCGAGGGCAACCCGGGACACGATGTGATGTTTTACAACGCGATGGCGCGAGCACTTGCACAGGGCGAAGTGGTTGAGGATATATTTGGAGATCAGTCCGATTATTATCGGCACGCGCTGGTTCAATTGGCGTCGCACTGCGATGGTATTTTTGCCGTGGGAGACCCAACGCTCGATGAGCTTCGGTTTATGGGGCTTGAAGCGCAAGCGATAGACTTGGTTTACAATGGCATTCCCGCTGTGCAGATTTCTTATGCAGAGAAATTACAGTCTCGCTCGCGTTTACAGGAGTATGCGCAAAATTTGCTCGGATATGAGCCAGATGTGGTGATGACTCATGTTACGCGCCCGGTGATTAGTAAAGGACTATGGCGTGATTTACTCGTGCTGACACATCTCGATAAATTGTTGGGGAACAAAGGACAAACGGGTGTGTTTTTTGTGCTTACAACAGCTGCGGAACAGCGTAGTGCGCGCGATATTGAGATTATGGAGTCCGAATATGGATGGCCGGTTGTACACCATAAAGGACCACCCGATCTGGTTTCAAATGAGGTGGATATCTGGCGGGATATGGTAGGGTTTAATCGCGAATCTGTTGCCATTCAAGCCATTTTGGTCAATCAGTTTGGATGGGACCAGGCGAGTTGCGGGCAGCGCATGCCGCAAGATATGACATTTGAGGATTTGCGCCGGGGTACGGATGTTGAATTTGGACAATCGATTTACGAGCCGTTTGGCATTGCCGTGCTCGAACCTCTGACTTTTGGTGGGCTTTGTGTGCCGAGTAGTGTGTGCGGGTGTTGCGGATTTTTGGGTCGCGTGACAAAAGAACAGGCCGATCCTCTCGTCATCGTGGCAGATTATACGGCAGATGTCGCATTGGAGAGTGCCGCGTCTGCCCGTGTGATAGGTGAGTATGAACGTCGTATCCAGGAAGGCAAAGTGGCAGAAAAAGTTGCGTGGGATATCGCAGATGCGTTGCCATCATCGGATAGAGAACGCGAGGCGCGATTGCATTCGGGTTACAGGTTAGCCGGACAAATGAGCTGGGATCGCGTGTGCGAAGCGTTTTTTTTGCCGGGTATAGAACGCGCGATTTCCCGTGGTCGAGTACAACGAAACGTTTGACGCTTTGAAGCGTGTAAAGGGCTATTGTAGTCAGCTATTTTTATCCATTGAGTGATGATTATGATGAGAAAACGATTTTTACTGATTTTTTTACTTGTGACCTGTCTCGCTGGTTGCAATACCGAAAAGCGCAACCCATTGGGCGAGGGCTTTGTTGGACGCGATCCCGGTGATACAGTAGCATTGCCCGCGATTCCGCTAACGTCGGCGCGGTCCTTTCAATCTCTGATTATTCCTACTGTGATGGGGGAACAAGAGGAATTGCTGGTCGGGCAGATGAATGGGTTTTTGCTGCGGAGTCTGTTGCGTTTTAATGTGCCGGATGTGTTGTCTGGCGGTGTACCATCGGGGTTGACGATTGATTCCCTGCGCGTCAATCTGGGTATTCGGTCGGCACGATTGGTCGAAAATGCATCGCTGATTGCATTGCGGCCCGATTCGCCATGGGAAGAACTTCAGACCTATGTCGATACGACTCGCTGGGTCGAGTCCGAGGTGCTTGCAACGCCAATACCCGGTGCTGTGACGCAGGTATTTGTGGATCGCGTTCGGATCGATTTGCCCGTGTCGCTCTTGAAGTATGCGGTAGAAGCGGGAGATCAGTCTTTAGAAATCCTGTTGCAACCCGATGGTGAGGCACCTTTTTTGTTGGATATTTTTTCACGCGAAGCTACCGATATTCGTGCAGATGCGCCGATTCCCGAATTGGAGGCCGTGTACCGGGTGGAAGATGTGACAGAGCGTGCGGCTGTTCAGACCGATGCAGATACTTATTGGAGTGCGCGGATCAATGGCGGTCCTCCAAAAGATCTGGCGATTCTTGCCGAGGGTTTTTTTTACGGGAGTGTTTTGAATTTTGATCTGCCCAATATTCCACAAGGCGCGACGATCAATTCGGCCCAATTGCAATTGAATATCGATCTGGATCGTTCCTATTTTTCATCTTTTCCCATTGAAATATATGGCCTGAAAATTGCAGAAGGCGATACCGCGTTTACGCGGTTTAATGAGAGATTACTCATTGAACCAGCGACAGCGACTTACACGATTAATCAGACTTTGATTCAAGCATGGATATCTGGTGTACGAGAAAATCATGGATTGGCACTTTCGCCCGTCAATTTTGTTTCTTTAGGGGGGTTGCCAATGCCTTTAAATTCGCCCTCTCTCATCCGATGGCTTGTGTTAAAAGATGTGCGTTTAAATCTCATTTACTCTCTTCCTCCGGAATTGTAATATGATGCGAATAATTCTCGCTTTGGGTTTTATTTTGTCGATGGTACTGCCAGCTTGTGCCAATACAATTTTTTCTTTTTATGGTGTTGGAGATCCAGTCAGGCGCGTTGATGCGCGATCTCGAAGTATGGGCGGTGCCGGGCGGTCACTTGCAGATGGACTAAATTTTTCATCCCAAAATCCCGCTTTGTTGGGCGCTTTCCGCAGAGCATCTGTGAGTATGCAATTTATGGCTCAGCACCGATTTTTGAATGGCGAAAGCATTGTAAATGACGGGGATGTCGGGGCTTTTCAGATCGCACTGCCTATGAGACGTGGTCCTGTTATAGGTGTCGGACTTGAACCGCTTACAGATATGGATTTCGGGGCGATAGAAGATCGCGGCACGGGTAATTTGAAGTATCAACTGGAAGTGGAAGCGACCGGGGGTATCCAGGCTATTTCCCTGGGGTTGGGACATCGAATTGGGCGCAGGCTTTTTGTGGGAGGGCGTATAAATTGGGTGGCTATGGGGACATTTAACGAGTCCTGGATCAAGGATTTCGACAATGAGACGGTCTTCTTTTCTCACGATGAGATCACGCGCACCCACCGCGGATGGTTGCCTTCATTCGGGATTATCTATACGCCCACTTCGCGGTGGAGTTTGGGGGCAAATGTCGATATCGGAGGCAGTATCAAGCAGCGTCAGGTTCAAAGAAATCGCTTTGTGGGACAGCGTGAAGCCGTTGAGGTCGAGACGGAAAGCGATGTGGAATTTCCCCGGGAATTTGGAGCGGGGATAACGTATCTGGCGGGTTATCGCTGGCTGGCATCGGTTGATGTTTCTCGGGGGCTGTGGCGCGCGACGGGAGATGGACGATTTGATACGTGGGATGTAAGTGCAGGGATGTTGTGGCGCACGGGAGACCCCGATGTGCTGGTGCGGAGCCGGCGCTTTGAATTTGGCGCAGGTTTTCATTATCGGTCGCTTTATTTTCCGACGAGTTCTAATAGCCAGATTGGCGAATTAGGCGTCAGCTTCGGCATGGCGGTGCCATTTGTGAATAATAGCGGTCGTTTTCGCTATGTGCTCGAGGTGGGAAGACGCGGCGACCGCTCAAAACACGGCGCATCAGAGCGGTTTATTCAACACTCTTTTTCCGTAGTCGGTTTTGTAAGGTAGTTTGGGGCAGGACAGACAGTTCAAACGGCCTGTGTTCGGCGCCCGAGCGCTCGGATACGGCCGTTTTTGATTTTTTGAACAATTTGGTCGGATAGAAGGTGCAAAATGGGCAGACCAATCCCCGTGCAAATAAAATACAAGGGAGCTATTTCGGGCGCAATAGATTCAAAGCAGACGATTGCAAGAAGGCCCTGCGACAAGAGCGGAAGCCAGGCTTGAACGGGTTGCGAGGTGAAGCGCCTACATAGCAGACCACCGGCAATTTTGCCCAAAATCAAGGCTGCTATCAGTGCATAAAAATGAGGCGGTACGGAGGACATTTGCCAGTCTAAAACGAGGCCAGTAGCATAGTGTGCGAGAGCAAAAGCAATCAGTGCTTCCGCATTTGGTGGACGCATATTGGGTCTCAGTCCGCGTTTGGTGCGCAAGGACAATGCAAGGCCCACTGCCCAGGCCAAAATAAGGGGCTGAATCCAAACGTGCCATGAAGCAAGCGCGATCAGGAATGACAGGGCAAACCAACTCGTAAACTGGCCTGTGGGGGTGTGGATATGTTGCAACCAGCGATGCACGAGTTCAATGCCAACAACACCGATCAAAACGGCCAGTGCGATATCGGCGGCAAGATGAAGGAAGGAATAGAACCCGTCGTTCAGGATGAATTCGACGCCAAAAATAAGCCCTGTCAAAAAGAGCAAACAGAGACCGATTGCCGTAACACATAAAGAAAAAGGCCATGTATCTCGCAGGTTGTGTTCTGTGCGATCTAAAAATATGGGGGCTGAGATGCCCGATAGGATGGCAAGTTGCAAGGTGGTGACAAGGTGGAGGTCGAAAAAGATGAGCACTGAAAAGGTTGTGAGAACGGGTGCTGCATACAGGTAAATGCTACCCGTAAGCAAACGCTGATTTGCAAAGATAGGACGGGAGAGCGATGTGCCCAAATAAAGGCCGACCCAGGCCATTGCGATATCTGCAAAGGGTTTTATACTTTGGTGACTTTCAGCGGTTGTAATAGGTGCAAAGCCGATGGCGAGCCCCGCGGCTATCATGCCCAGGACATTGGGCAATTTGGCGCGATGAGCCAGTCGCGCACCCACGATAGAGGCCGTTATCAGAAAGCCGACCCAGACCATTTCGGGAGGGGATTGGAGAAGCCAGATCAGGATACCGATACCAAGTGTAATGCAAAGAAGGCGCATGGAAATCGTCTCAGGTGTGAGATTGTGGTGAATTCGCGGGTGGAATGAGTATCATCTGGCTTAAAAAAACGGCAATTACGAGTCCCGTAATGAGCGTGTAGTGCTGAAAGTCGAGGAGATAAATGGCCTGTACGCCAACAGCGATACTCAGCGTGCCCTGAGGGCGCCAGCTCATGGTGAGCAATTCGCGCCAGGTCTGCGGTATTTGCCAGAGGGTTTGGGATACCGTGAAACCGATTGTGCGGCCCATTCCGCGCACGAGTATCACTGTGAGAGCAAGTGGAAAAAGAGGTGACCAAAGAAAAAATATATCGCCGCCAAATTCCCCTATTATTGAGCCGGTCAGTGCGAAAAAGATCGGTTCAATCACGTCATTTGCACGTGTTGTAAATTCGACGATTTCGCGTTTTGCCACGGTTGTGTTAATCAGCCAGATACCCGATAGAAAGCCCACAGCAAGAGATGGTAAGTCCGGAGCCTGGCACAATCCTGAAAGGGCGATCACAATGCCCAGGACAAGGCCCAGTGCGCGAGCACCCGTGCGGTGGCTGCGAAATGAAAAATCGAGCGCGATGCCTCCGACCACGCCTGCGCCGAGCATGAGCAGTGCAATACCAGTTGCACCTATAAATGGCAAGTTGCCCAAATAAAAAATGGGGTTTTCTGCAAGTGGGGGAAAAGCGATGCACAACACGGCCATGGCCGCGATATTACTAAGTGGCAGGTTTTGACCTGGAACAGGAGTTGGAATAGGGCGGTTGGGCCACTGAAAAAAAGGTGTGGGAAAGCGCACAGTAAGTGCGAAGCAGGTGAGCAAGACTATGGCGAGGGGTAAATTTTGGAGCAACCCGAGGTAGCGATAAAGTATTAAACCACTGGCGAAGGCAGCAAGGACGGTGAACCCGCCTGTGGCGAGGACAACGGCTGTTTGTGAGTAAATCACCGAGATCCCGCCGCGGTCTCGCAGATTTTGGAGGTCTGTTGACAGACCTGTTTGCAGGCCAATCCACAGCAAAATAGCGCCGATGCAATTGTACCGCACCACTTCAAACAGGTGAAACACCTCATCGGCTTCAGAAAAAAACATCCCTACGAGAACACCGAGGAGCAGATAATGTGCTCTGCCTATTCGCAGACTGTCTATCAGCGGATATGGTGGCATCCGTCGAAAAATTTTTTGGCCGAGAAAAAAAGCACCAAAACCGACAATTAAGCTGAAAATAAAGGCCATAAAATGCCTGCACTTTAGGGATAACTGGTGTCGCCTTTGCTGCGGTGGATTATACTTTTTTCCAAAGTTTGGGTCAAGGGTGAAGTTGACGACCCACGCTTGACAGTCGTTAAAATATAGTGTATAGTCAAGATTGAGCTGTAATAGATGAGATTTGAGAGAGCACCTTCCCCATAGTTCTGCTAATGTTGTGCTGTGCGCGGAGGCGGATGGCCGGGTACTGGTAGCACAAATTCTGGAGACTCTATGTCCAATTCATTACCTCAGGTGCTAATGCACAGTGCCCCAAGTTTGTACAAGCATCTCGACGCATTTGCCCAGATTGTTGAGTCGGCCGTTCGGCTAGCTGGCGCTTCAGAAGATGAGCAAGTTGATCTGATGGTTGCAGTCATGGAAGCACTCAACAATGCGATTGATCATGGCAATGGTGAAGATGCTTCGAAGAAAGTACATCTCAAGATCGATATCCACCCCGCTTCCATCACGGTCTGGGTGCAAGACGAGGGAGGAGGTTTTGATCCCAATGCCACACCTGACCCGGTTGCGCCAGAAAATCTAATGAATAATTCTGGACGCGGGCTTTTGATGATGCGTGCGTTTATGGATGAGGTGGATTTTATGCCCTCTCAGAAGGGCACACTGGTTAAAATGATCAAGTATTTTTCCTCTAAGTCGTCACCATCTCACTGTTGAGGAGGATGCCCATGCAAATTGACATTTCTGGACACCATTACCATGTCTCCGACAGTACGCGTACCCATATTAAAGCTGCTGTCTCTCGGTTTGAGCGATTTTACACGCCAGTGCTGGGTTGTCATGTCGCCATCAAAAAAGAGGAGCCTGCATTTCGCGTTGATATTATTGTCAATGTGCATGGGCAAACTCTTAAAGCTTCCAACACTGGCAATAAGCTCTTTCCCGTTATTGACGGTTCGGCAAAGAAGATGATCCGACAATTAAAGAAACTTCGCGGCCGACGTAGAAAACCTCGCGTTATTTCTAGTCTAAATGAGGTATGAGCCGTGCCACAGATTTCTATTGGCAAGATGTTAGAGGATTATAGCGACCAACTCTCGCTTTCGTCCGTTGCTGGACAGGAGGGGATTGGCAATACACTATCTACCAGCGATGTCCATCGGCCCGGTCTCGCACTTGCGGGTTTCCTCGGGCTTTTTACTTTTGACCGCGTTCAGGTTATGGGCAATACGGAGATGCTCTATCTGTCGAGTCTTGACCCCGATGTTTGTCGCCAAACCCTTGAAACCATTTTTCAGTTTGATATTCCCTGTATGGTTATCACTGATGGGAATGAAGTGCTGCCGGTGATGGTCGAATTGTCCAATGCGCGGCACATTCCCTTGCTGACCACGCCGTTTGCGACCACCAAGTTCGCCCACCTTTTTTCTCATTATCTCGACGATGTGTTTGCACCGCGCACAGCCATTCACGGTTCGCTGGTTGATGTGTATGGCATTGGGCTGTTATTTGTTGGGGCAAGTGGGATCGGAAAAAGTGAGATTGCCGTTGACCTGGTTGAGCGCGGACACCGATTGGTCGCGGATGACGTCGTGCTCGTGTCGCGCAAGTTACAGGGCATAGTTGTAGGCAGCAGCGGAGAAACACTGCGCGATCATATAGAAATACGCGGTCTGGGCATTTTGAATGTTCGCAATATGTTTGGTGTGCGTGCCGTTCGCATGCAGAAGCGGATTGAGGTTGTTGTCAAACTCATTAAATGGGATGAAACCGCGGCTTACGATCGCATTGGACTCGATGAGGATTGGGTCTCGATTCTCGATCTCGAGGTGCCTCAGGTTACAGTGCCGATCTATCCGGGAAAAAATATTACGGTGATTGCTGAGACGATAGCCTTGAATTATCAACTCAAAATACAGGGCTATCACACGGCGCAAGAATTCAATCGTCGCCTTGTTGAGCGCATGAAAAACAAAATCCGGGACGATATGTCTATTCGCGCGGATATCGAGTAACTATGGAGGCATAAATGAAATTAAAGTGCGTTGTCTTATTGTTGTTTGGGCTCGTGGGGTGTGGGGGACAGAGTGCTTTGGAAAGCGATGCCCAGCGCATGCTGGCTTCTGTACGGGATCTGGAAGAAGAATTGGCCGATTTGCCGCAGGCGATTGCGCGGTATGGAGAAATCTCAGCGCAATTCCCAAATACTGAGGCGGAAAAAACAGCGCGCGCGCGACGGGTTATGCTCGAGCAGGTACAGATGCGCCTGGCGGATCGAGAAGTTATTCCGAAAGATAGTATAGAGACATTTTACGAAGGTGTGGTCGAGATCGCGCCCGATTATTTTGCCGCGTTGAAGGAGCTCGGCACCCATTACAGTAATCAAATACATCTTATCACGCGTTTTGCCGCCAATACAGGGGCGGTGCAAATAAAAGAACAGGCCATAGGAATATGGGTAAAGCAGGATAGTCTGTGGTCGCGCTACACCTTTCGCCCCATTCCATCAAATCGTTTCTGGCGGGATCAGTTGTGTAAGGACGCGCTGAATATTACAGAGATGTTAATTGCTAAGTCTTTTCGAGAGTACGACCGCGCGCAGAGTATCATCAATAAGGGATTGGATTACGCTTCGGGCGAGGATGTGATTTCACGGGCTAAAGTCTATGCCGCCTATTGTGCGTTTTGGCAGGGCAAAGCAGAAGATTTCCAGCAGGGCGTCGCACTGGCAAAAGAGGCTTTGAGCTATGAATTTTTATCGGATAATGACCGCGCGCGCGCCTATCATGTTATTGGTCTGTGTTATGCGTATATTTATCAGGATACAGAAGACATGACCCATCTCGATGAGGCGATAAGAGCACTCAATGAAGCCGTGAATATCGATGGGAATATGGGCGAGGCAAAGCTATTGCTCAAAGAGTTGCGACAACAGCGAGGAAGGGTAGCATCTTGAGATTATGAAAAAAATTGTTTGTAAATTTGGCGGTTCATCAGTTGCTGATGCCACACAGGTCGAGAAGGTAGTGTCTATTGTGCGAAGGGATGGACGCCGCTGTTTTGTCGTGCCTTCCGCGCCTGGTAAGCGGTCTGAAGATGACACAAAAATTACTGATTTGCTCTATTTGTGCCACGAACTCGCGAGACAAAATGTCGAATTTTCAGAGCCTTTTAATAAAATTAGTACGCGATTTTTGGATCTCTCAAAGGCTCTTGGTGTGTCAATAGATATGGAGAGTCTGCTCGCTGAGGTCGAGAGCGGGATAGCGAATGGTGCAGGGCGAGATTACGTGGCGTCGCGCGGCGAGTATTTGTGCGGGCGCATCTTAGCCGATGTTTTAGATGCGGTGTTTGTCGATCCAGCCGAGGCGATACTCTTTCGGGCTGATGGGCGCCTTGACAGCGATTCATATCGGCGATTGAGGGCACGTCTTTCAGATGATCGGCTGTATGTTATTCCGGGATTTTACGGTGCGGATGTAGAGGGTGAGATAGTGACATTTTCTCGTGGGGGGTCAGATATTACCGGTGCGATTGTTGCCCGCGCAGTTGGAGCAGAAATGTACGAAAACTGGACGGATGTGTCCGGATTGCTCATGGCCGATCCCCGCCTGGTGCCCAATCCATTGCCTGTAGAAGAAATTACATATCGCGAGATGCGCGAGTTGGCCTATATGGGAGCCGATGTTTTGCACGACGAAGCGATGTTTCCGGTGCGAACGGCAAAAATTCCCATTCACATACGAAATACCAATCGGCCAGAGGATGTGGGCACGTTGATTTTGCCGAGCCGAGAGCTTACAGAGCGCCTGATCGCCGGGGTTGCGGGACGTCCCAATTTTAGTATGCTATTTATTGAAAAAGATCTGATGAATCAGACAACGGGGTTTGGGCAGCGGGTCCTGGAGGTGGTTGCACGACATGGGATCAGTTATGATCACACGCCGTCGGGTATCGATACAATGTCGGTGATCATACAGGATGAGCAATTGGACGGCAAGGGCGAACTTCTCGTCGAAGATATTCAACGCATTATCGAGCCTGATCGCGCCGAACTGATCCACGGGCTTGCGCTGATTGCGACGGTTGGCGAGGGGATGTCGCACAGGGTTGGCATTGCAGCGCGTCTGTTTACTGCGCTGGCAGATGCAGGTGTGAATGTACGGGTGATTGACCAGGGGGCTTCAGAGATCAATATTATTGTGGGAGTCGAAGAAGCCGATCTCGAGACAGCACTGATCGCGATTTATCGCGCTTTTGTAAAATAAAAAAACTGGGAAGGGCTTTATGAAAATTCTCGTGACGGGGTCACACGGAAGAGTAGGGGGTAATCTGGTCAGACGTTTGCTCGACAAAGGCCACGACATACGCGGCTTTGTCTATCCCGGTGATGCCAGCCGGGCGGACAAATGGGAAGGCATTGATGAAGTCGAGGTCGTAGAAGGCGACTTGCGCGATTACGATGCCGTATCTCGCGCGGTTGAGGGTGTGGATGCCATATATCACCTGGCAGCGGCTTTTGCAAGCCCGCATAGCCATATCGAATATTTGCAGATTAATGGGCTGGGCACACTGCATTTACTCGAAGCTGTGCGAGAGAAAATCCCCAATTTGCAGCGTTTTGTCTATGCATGCACAGAAGCGATATACTGGAAGGTTGAAGAGGCTGGGCGTTTGTTTGAGAAGCCGATTTCCGAAGATATGGTCAGCGCGACTAAAGCGATGCCCTATTTTTTGACCAAGTGGATCGGCGAAGAACTGGTGATGAATTACCACGTTCAATACGGCTTTCCGAGCGTTGTGTGTCGGTTTGCGACCATTTTTGAACCGAGCGAATTTTTGACCGAAGACGGCGTTCCCAAATTTTGTACCCTCAGACCTCCGCTCGAACGGTTGCAACGCCAGAAAAACCCCACAGATGAACAGAGGGCGCAGCTCGCATCTATGGAAAAAGCATGGGCAGATGGTGCGCGGGTTCTGGTTAGCAGGTGTCCCGATGGCAGGAGTTTTAAGCAGGAATGGGCGGATGTGCGGGATATCGCCCTGGGCCTTTCTCTGAGTTTGGAGCGCGATGAAGCCGTGGGCGAGGCATTTACCCTTGGTGGAATGCTCATCGTGTGGGAAGACGATGTTCCAAAAGTTGCCGATTATCTCGGTGTAGGCTATACAGAAGCGACCATGCCTGCGCCGAATTTTTTTGAATTTGATCGATCAAAAACGCAAAATCTGCTCGGATATCATGCCGAACACGACTTGTGGAGCACGCTGAATACGGCTCTGGCGATGCAAGAGGGCAAGGAGACAGATGTTGTTCCCACAGGTGTGCGATACGGACGAAATCCCGCATAATGGGGAGGTCCTATGGCTTTCTTTTGCCGGTATATTCCGATTCTGGTATGCGCGGCATTGTTTTTGGGGGTGAGTGAGGCTCAATCTGTTGGAACTATTACCGGCACAGTGACCGATGCTGCAAGTGGAGAGAAGTTGGAAGCGGTGCAGGTCCATATCCCGGTCTTGAAACTGGGCGCAGTATCGGATGAGCAAGGCCGCTTTACTATCGACAATGTGCCAGTTGGCACGTATGAACTGAAGGCCGATTTGATCGGCTATGCGAGTGCGACAGTCGCGATTACTGTGATGGCTGGACAGACAACGACGGTTGCTTTGCTGATGGCGTTGTCCGCGCTTTATCTGGATGAAGTGGTGGTGACGGGTACGGCGTTTGAGGAATCGCCCATCAGTTTGACCTATGCGGTCGCCGTGGTCGGGCGAGAAAAGATGGCAGAGCAAGGGTCTCCACAGACCGTTGATTTTTTTAAGAATCTGGGGGCGAGTCACGGCGTGATCGGCGAGCGAAACAGTTGGTACAATGCCGGTCAAGCCGCCACGCTTCCAGAGAATATCGCCAATGTGAACCTGCGCGGCCTCGGGGCTTCGCGCACCCTGGTGTTGTTCAATGGCCGGCGTCAGGTCTATGTGCCAGCGCGCTTGATTGGGGGGCGCTTCGTAGATGTAAATGCGATGCCTTCGATAGCTATTGACCGCATTGAGGTACTCAAGGAAGGCGCGGGAGCGATCTACGGATCGGATGCTGTGGCTGGCGTTGCCAATTTTTTGACTCGCGCGGATTTTGAGGGCTTTGAGGTCTCGGCAGCCCACAATTATTTCGCAGGTGCTGGCGATACGAATGTGAGCGCGATATGGGGTAGAAAATTCGGCAACGCCCATGCCGTAATTTCGGCAGAATGGAGCGGTCAGCAGCAGTTGGCGACCGAAGAAAGAGATTATCTGCTGCTGCCATGGCACGGCGGTGGGCAACGCGGGGGATGGTCGGGCATTGGGAATCCCGGCGTCTTCACGCTTGGGGCACCCGCTATCTGGACCGCGGATATCCACGACCGCCGCTGTGAGGAATTTGGCGGGGTGGAATTGAGTTGGACGTGCCGCTTCCGCTATCAACCCTGGGACAATCTGATCGATAAAAAGCAGTATATCCGCGCTTTTGCCGAGATCAACGGTTCTCTGGACAATGGCCCGGATTACCACATTGAGGCATTGCTGTCTGAATCCGAGATTCCCGATTGGCTCACAACGCCTTCTTACCCACCCATCCCTCTGTTTCACACGACCATCATGGAAGTCGCGCCCGACCACCCGGGGCGGCGGGCATTCTGCGAGGACCAGGGAAACTACGCAGGGAGCGGTTCTTACGATGCGGACAAAGTAGCCGAAGCCTGCGCCGATGGGGAGACGAACTGGTATTTTAATGGGCGCACGTTTGGCAATTCGGGCCCTGGGCGCACACTGTCGCGCCAGTCTCGCACCTGGCGCGTAGCTGCTTCCGCAGACCGCGATTTCAAAGCATTTGGTGGGCGGGACGCCAGTTTTGACGTGGGGCTTTCCTATTCCCACACCGCGGGGAACATGAATCTGCCGGGCATCTACAACGAACGCCTGTTCCTCGCCTTTCGAGGTTACGGCGGGCCGGATTGCGGTGTGGGTGTGATCGCAGATGCTTCGAGTGACGCCAAAATGAGACTCGACCCGAGCACCCTCAGTGGCAAAATGCCGGGGCACGGCAACTGTATGTATTTCAATCCTTTTAATAATGCCATTGAGTATTCCGCCCAACCCGGTGCCTTATACCTGGATCAGCGCAATCCGGAATATCGCCCCGAACTTGCAAACAGTCCCGAACTGCGGGAATGGCTCGGCGCAGAGGAAGTCAATTTGCAGAGCACGGCGGATATGATAGTTGCCGATGCGACGCTGACTGGGACATGGACGGAAAATGTCTGGCTCAACGCGAGTTATGCCGCCGGATATCAGTTTCGCCGGATCAGCGCGGTTGGCGATCCCAATGACGCGGGCGATGTCACCATCAATCCCTGTCCGGTTGCAGGCGATAAGGGATGTACTGAGCGCGATAAGTTCGGTCCCTATGTTTTCACGAATGTGCATCGGCCTTATGAGGCAGATCAGACGGTACATCGCTTTTTTGGCGAAATTCCTCTGAGCCTGGGCGAGCGTTTTGACGTGCAATTGGCTGCGAATTACGAATTCCACGATGTGGCGAGCAGTTTTGATCCCAAATTTGGGTGGCGCTATCAACTCTCGGAATCTCCGACCCATTCCGCGTTTCTGCGCGGCTCGGTGCAGACGTCTTTTCGCACGCCATCGCTGGACGATGTCAATGAAAGCCCGTTGACAACGCTCGAATGGGTGCCACAAACGAGCACGTACCGTGCGGTGGATAGAATTGGTAGCCCCGATCTCAAGCCCGAACAAGCGTTCACCTATAATGCGGGCCTTGCTTTAAATACAGAGGCTGGCTTTGAAGCAACGTTGGATTACTGGCACTACGATTTCAGCGATGTGATCGGCGCCATGCCCCATAGTGCGATTGTCAACCTGTATGACGAATCCGCGACCAGGGATCTGGTGAAGCAATACATCGTATGTCCAGATGGTATTGGCACCGGTGCCTGTACGGCTGCAGAACTCGATCGGGTACGCATTGATCTCGTCAATTGGCCGGGGGTCAAAACTTCGGGTTTTGACGTGTATTTGAGCGCCCGGATGCAGGCGGGATCGGGACAATTTACAGCCAGCCTGGACGGCACTTATACCCTCGATTACCAGACAAAGGCTCTGATGCTGGACGATTTGGAGATCCAATCCGAACTGGACGCCGTGGGCTACCTGAACTTCGACAATCCCCTCGTGACATCTTTGCCCAAATTGAAGAGTCGGATATCCGCAGCCTATCACTATAAACACTACAGCCTGGTCAGCTACTTGAACTACATTTCGTCTTATGAAGATCGGGCGTCGGAAGATTTATTTCCCATTATAGACGCTTTTGTCACATGGGACGCCAGCTTTTTGTGGAATTTGTCCAGAGGTATCAATATCGCCATCTCCGGGCGAAATTTGATCGATACCAGGCCGCCGCTGGTCAATGTGGAACAAGCCTACGATGGTTTTACGCACGATCCCAAAGGTCGGCAGTTGAAGTTGGCGGTGACATATCAACTCGGACGTTGACGGAAGGAACGCTTTGCAAATACCTGAAGGATTACATGATAGGGAGTACCGCAAGCTATTCGGTTTAGATATTTATCTGACGCCAGTGTTTGTGATTTCCGGTATTACCATTGTCGCATTTGTGACTGGCGCTCTTGTCTTTCAGGAAGCCGCGACTGAAGGGTTTAAAAATATCCGCGAGTGGCTCACTGCGAATCTCGATTGGTTTTTTATTATTGCGGCCAATCTCGTCGTGCTCTTTTGTTTTTATGTGGCGCTATCGCCTCTTGGAAAGGTGCGCCTGGGCGGCGTAGATGCAAAACCCGAATACACCTATTTAACCTATCTCGCCATGCTTTTTGCTGCTGGCGTGGGTATAGGTTTGCTGTTTTTTGGGGTGGCGGAACCGGTGTACTACTTTAAAGCGCCACCACTCGGCATTACGCCAGGAACTGAGGAGGCCGTATCCATAGGGATAGCAGCGACGGTTTTTCATTGGGGGTTACACGGTTGGGCGATCTACGGCGTCGTTGGACTCGCTCTGGGTTACTTCTCGTACAACCGGGGGTTGCCCCTCACCATTCGCTCGGCGTTCTATCCCTTATTTGGCGACCGCGTCTGGGGCTGGCCCGGACATATTATTGATACTTTCGCCATATTCGCGGGATTGTTTGGGCTTGCAACCTCTCTCGGTCTGGGGGTTCAGCAGGTTACTTCCGGATTAAATTATCTGTTTGATATTCCCGCGAACAATACCACTATGGTGGTGCTAATTGTGGCGATCACGTCCATCGCGCTCATATCGGTGCTGACGGGTATTAATGTCGGTATTAAGCGTTTGAGCCAGTTCAATATCATTATCGCGTTTTTGTTGTTATTGACTGTTATCTCGCTCGGTCCAACGCTCTACATTTTTCGCAGTATCTTCGCTGGATTCGGTAGTTATTTCGCGCAGGTTGTACCGCTCAGCAATTGGATTGGGCGGGAGGATGTCGCCTTCGTGCGAGACTGGACGACTTTCTACTGGGCGTGGTGGTTTGCCTGGGCACCGTTTGTCGGTACGTTCATCGCTCGCATTTCAAAGGGGCGCACAGTGCGCGAGTTTGTCGTCTCTGTGCTTCTGCTGCCAACGCTTTTATGCCTGCTGTGGTTCGGCACTTTTAGCGGTACGGCGTTTTATCAACACATCGTTGAGGGCTATACCGGTGTAACAGAAAATGTCGAGGCGTGGAAGCTCGAAATCGCATTGTTCAAAATGTTTGATAAATTGCCGATGGCGACACTGCTTTCATCTGTGGCGATGCTTCTGACCGTCGTGTTTTTCGTTACTTCGTCAGATTCTGGATCTTTGATTCTCGACACCATTGCAGCCGGCGGCAAGGTTGATGCGCCAGTCGCACAACGCGTTTTTTGGTGTACGATTGAGGGGTTAGTCGCCATAGCGCTTCTGCTGGGCGGAGGTTTGAGTGCGTTGCAGGCTGCCTCGCTCACAACGGGCTTTCCGTTCGCCATTGTGCTATTGGGAATGGCTGTCTGCGTTTGGATGGGGCTTCGCAGCGAAGTGCGGAAATCGCGCGGATGAGAGTCTTAAACAGCTCAACATTTCCGGGCAAGAATTTGGCATTGGGAGGATTTCAACATATTTTTTAAAGAGTCTCTAACCCCTAAAACTATCTGAAGTTCTGCGGTACAGTTGAAATAACAGAAAGGGAGGACCAATGTTTTTCTTGAACAGATTTATTCCGATTCTGGTATGTGTGGGATTGCTTTCTGGCGTGGTCCAGGCGCAATCTGTTGGAACTATTACCGGTACAGTGACCGACGCTACAAGCGGAGATAAATTAGAAGCGGTTCAGGTCCACATCCCGACTCTGAAACTGGGAGTAGTGTCAGATGAGCAAGGTCGCTTTACCATTCCAAATGTGCCTTCTGGGGCACACGAACTGAGAGCCGATCTGATCGGCTATGCGACCGCGACAGCGGTTATTACTGTGACGGCTGGAGAAACCGTGACGGTTGCGTTGCAGATGAATTCCTCCGCGCTTTATCTGGATGAAGTGGTTGTGACTGGTACGGCGTTTAAGGAGGCGCCCATCAGTATGACGTATGCGGTCGCTGTGGTTGGGCGAGAAAAGATGGCAGAGCAAGGGTCTCCACAGGCGGTTGATTTCTTTAAAAATCTGGGTGCGAGCCACGGCGTGATCGGCGAGCGGAGCAGTTGGTACAATGCGGGTCAGGCTGCCACGCTTACGGAGAGTATTGCCAATGTGAACCTGCGTGGACTGGGAGCTTCGCGGACCCTGGTGTTGATCAATAGCCGCCGACAGACCTATGTTCCGGCGCGCTTGATCGGTGGGCGCTTTGTCGATGTCAATGTTATTCCCTCTATCGCCCTTGACCGGATTGAGGTGCTCAAGGAGGGAGCCTCGGCTATCTATGGATCAGATGCAGTGGCCGGCGTCGCCAATTTTTTGACCCGATCCGATTTTGAGGGTTTTGAAGTCTCGGGTGCCCACGAGTATTTCGAAGGCGCTGGCGATACAAATATAGGCGCGATATGGGGTAAAAAACTCGCCGAAGGAACTCATGCGGTTATTTCTGCGGAATGGATGGGACGCCAGGCGCTACCATCTACTGATAGGGATTATTTGTTGCAGCCGTGGCATGGCGGAGGGCAACGTCTCGGATGGTCGAGTTTGGGGAATCCCGGCACCTTTGCCATTGGTGCGCCAGCTCCGTGGACCGCTGCCATCCACGCCCCCCGTTGTGAGGAATTTGGCGGTTTTCGGGAATCGTGGACATGTCGCTTCCGCTATCAGCAGTATGAGAATCTGGTCGAAAAAATGAGCCATATCCGTGTTTTTGCTGAGCTCAATGGCACTCTGGACAGTGGTACGAATTATCACGTGGAGTACCTGTGGGCCGAGGCTGAGATCCCCGATTGGTACACGACGCCTTCGTATCCGCCGTTCCCACTGACAGACACGAGTATTATGGAAGTCGCGCCCGATCATCCGGGGCGGCAGGCATTTTGCGAGGATTACGGTGCAAATCCCGGCGATCTGTATTACGACGCCTGTCGGGGCGGCGAGAACTGGTATTTCAATGGGCGGCCATTCGGGAACTCGGGGCCAGGGCGCACGTTGAGTCGTCAATCGAATACTTTGCGCATGGCGGCTTCGGCAAATGGCGATTTTAAGGCGTTCGGCGGTCGAGATGCCCATTTTGACGTGGGTCTCTCTTATTCGCGCACTGCGGGCAATTACAATTTGCCGGGGGTGTACATTGAGCGATTATTCCTCGGCTTCCGCGGTTTTGGGGGACCAAATTGCGGCGTTGACGTGGTAGCAGATCCGACGTCTCTGGCAGGGATGCGACTCGGACGGATCTACGACCAGGTAGCAGGGCAGGGCAACTGCGAGTATTACAACCCCTTCGGCAATGCCATCGAGTTCACGGATCAACATGGCTCGAATTTTGAGAACTCGCCGAATCCCGGTTATCGTCCCGATCTTGCGAATAGTCCCGAATTGCGGGAGTGGCTCGCTAATCAGGAAGTCGATCTACAGAGTACCGCGGATATCCTGGTCGCCGATGCGACGCTGACGGGAACATGGACAGAGAACGTCTGGCTCAACGCGAGTTATGCCGCCGGATATCAGTTCCGCAAGCTCAGTGCTACTGGCGATCCGAACGATCCGGGTGATGTGACCATCAACCCATGTCCAGTTCCGGGTGATAAGGGTTGCTCAGAGGAAGATAAGTTCGGTCCCTATGCGTTCACGAATGTGAATCGGCCGTACTCCGAAGACCAGACAGTACACCGCTTTTTTGGTGAAATTCCCCTGAGCCTGGGAGAGCGCGTTGATGTGCAACTCGCCGCGAACTACGAGTTCCACGATGTGGCGAGCAGTTTTGATCCCAAGGTCGGCTGGCGCATGCAGCTTTTGGAATCCCCGACTCATTCCCTGTTTATGCGCGGCTCGGTGCAGACGACATTTCGCACGCCATCGCTGGACGATGTAAACGAAAGCCCGTTATCGACGCTCGAGTGGATCAACCAGACGGGTGCGTACCAGACGGTCGATAGAATCGGGAGCAAGGACCTCAAACCCGAACAGGCATTTACCTATAATGCGGGTCTCGCGCTGGTGACAGAGGCAGGCTTTGAAGCGACATTCGACTATTGGAGCTACGATTTCAAGGATGTAATCGGTGCTATGCCCCACGGGAGGATTACCGACTTATATGCCGATGAAGCCAATAAGAATGCCCTGAAGCAATTCATTGTCTGTCCAGATGGGGTAGGCACTGGCACCTGTGCGGCCTCAGAACTCGAGCGGGTGCGAGTTGATATCGTCAACTGGCCGGGAGTCAAGACTTCGGGAATTGATGTGCATCTGGGCACGCGGATACCAGCGGGTACAGGGCAATTCGCGGCCAGTCTGGATGGCACTTATACGCTGTCGTATGAAACAAAGGCTCTGATGCATGGCAATTTGGTGCTCCAGGATGCGGCAGACGCTGCGGGGTACTTGAATTTTGGCAATCCCATTGCGACTTCGCTTCCCAAGTTGAAAGGGCGAGTATCGGCGGGCTATCATTGGAAAACCTACAGCCTCGTGAGCTATCTGAACTATATTTCGTCTTATGAGGACCGGGGATCAATGGGATCCGATAATGATACTATTAGAAATTTATTCGGTACTATTGACTCGTTTGTCACATGGGATGTGAGTTTTCTCTGGAATGTGTCCAGAGGGGTGAATATCGCATTCTCTGGAATGAATCTGCTCGGCACCAGGCCACCTCTGGTGAATATCGAACAAGCCTACGATGGCTTCACGCACGATCCCAAAGAGCGGCGGTTGAAGCTGGGCCTTACATATCAATTCGGGAGTTTATAATATCCGAGAGGCATCCTCGAGTACAATACAAAAGCCCGTCAAGTCGTGATGACGGGCTTTTTTGACCAAATATGCACACAACACGTGAGGTGATTTCACGCCTCACGTGTTTTTTTTCGCACGGCCGACTTTTTTGATTCGCTGTACAATTTCTCAAATGCTTCTGTGTCGTCGTCTTCAATAACATCGAGTGATGAGTCGGGTTCTGATATGGGCTGGGAATCTTCGGGATAGACGTGGTGCATGTCCTGTTTTGTGCAGGCGTAATAGGTAACTTCACCGCTTTTTCTGCGGTACGCGTAAAGGTGGCGAGGAGGATCGACCCAGGTATAGTCTGCGGCGTATTGTTCCAATGCGGCGGGATCAATTTCTACGCCGAGGCCCGGGGTTTCAGTGACGCGGTAAAAGCCGCCTCGAACTTCAATCGCGGGTTTTATGAGTTGGTGTTCCCAGATGTTCATACACGTAATGGCCGGCCATTTGGCCTGGGGGAGGACCGCGCCCAAATGCGCTGCCCAGGCTGTTGTGATGCCAGAGCCGACGAGTTGTAGCCAGAAGGGCTTGTTCCATTGCTCGCATACGGATGCTTGTTTGAGAAGGCGCGAGGCGCCTGCACAGATGACAAAACCATCGGTGACATCTTCTTTCATGGTCGTTTCAATAGGCGGATTGTTGTAGTGCATGGCAATGGGCCGCGCAATCAAATTTCTGATTTGCTTGTTGCCCGCCACGTCGTTTTGCGGAATCGGCGTTTCGATCATCGCCACTTCGGGATAGGCTTCCAATTCTCGAAGATGCGGGATTGCATTGGCGGAATTAGCAAGGGTGCCGTTGTAGTCGAGGTCGAGGTGAAAACCGGGTGGAACTACTTTTTGAACGGCCTGAATGGCTGCGTGCAGGTCAAACCATGGGCGGGCTTTGAGTTTTGAACTGGTATATCCCGCCTGGGCGGCTTGTCGGCATTCTTCCGCCCATCCTTCGGGTGGCATGTCCATATTCCACCACGATATTGGGCACCAGTCGCGCACTTTTGGGCCCAGCAGGCGATATATAGGAACATCTTGCGCTTTTGCTATGGCATCAAACAGAGCCATCTGTACGCCAGCGCCAAGGCTGTCATCCCACATTAATTCAGCGGCAGGTCTGCCGACGATTCTGTCTTCAATATCGCCTGGTACTTTGGCCCAGGTGTAATTGGGTATGGTTTCGCCCCATCCTTCAACGCCATTTTCGAGTGTGATATGACAAACCTGGTGTATTCGCCAGTGGGGAAGCCAGTAGCCGAGGTGTTTCTGGCTGTGTGGCGTGAAGGGGACGTCGAGATTGATGAGTTCAATGGTTTTGATTTTCATGGCTTACCTCTGGGAAAAAGTTGATATAGCGCACAATATGACACATAGTATTCGATGTCAAGTACAACAGGAGAAAGAAAACGTGCATGGGGTAAAAAGTTGGTTTATATTGGTCGCGATCTTATCCATCAACAATTCAAGGAGGCGATGTATGGCAGTGCAGTGTATTCATCTGGGTGTTGGCGGCAGGGGAAAGTGGCCGGTTGCTATGTTTGCCGAGCGAGATGACGTGGAAAGTGTGGCTTTTGTCGATGTTGACGAAGGCAATATGAATGCCGCTATGGAAGTGTCGGGTTTGCCCGAGTCGCGGTGTTTTAGGACGCTTGAACAAGCCATGAACAATGTGGAATCGGATTGTGTGATCGTTATCACACCTCCAGATTCCCACGCGGATATGATTTTGGAAGCGGCCAGAGCGGGTAAGCATGTTCTGGTTGAAAAGCCATTTACAAAAACTCTGGCGTCGGCAAAGTACGTTGTGGACGAAGCCGACCGCATGGGGGTCAAAGTGGGTGTGAGTCAGAATGCCAAATACAATCCGGCGACGATGACCCTATCGCGCCACTTGCGGGAAGAGACGTATGGCAAGGCGAGTTTTGGGCTTTTCACCAAAATCGGCTGGCGCAGCAAGGGGGTACACCATTCGGGTCACGACGATCATTCCTATTTGTGGGAGCGAGGGATTCACGATCTGGATACCATGCGATATATTTTGGGCGCATTGCCCGTGCGGATGTGGGCACATAGCTTTAATCCGCCCTGGAGTCCATATAAAGGCGGGGCAGGTGTTTCCGGGTGGGTGGAATTTGATGGGGGAGCGACTGCGACCTATTTTGCGACTTTTGAACCGCATAAATCGGGTGGCGAAACCCGGGTGGATGTGGATGAAGGTACGCTTTCCCTTGAGGGTGGCAATCTCGTTTTGACGCGCCGCAAGGCCGATCCCGAAATATTGCCTCTGGACGCGGGTCCTACTTCGACAGATCTGATTGTCAATCAATTTGTCGCGTGGATAAATGGCGGTGAAGAACCCGAGTTTTCCGGGCGCAACAATCTGGTGACTGTGGCGATGGTCGAGGGGATGGGCATTTCCTCAGAGTCCGGGCGGATTGTGTCGCTCAAGGAGTTTGTGAATGTGTGATTTAAAAAAAGAGAGATATTGATGGCAGATATACCATTTAACGAAGGCACACAAATATACCAGACATTTCAAATTTTGAGCGATGGAGAGTGGCATTGTGGAAAGCACGAGCTACCAGGAACCCAGCCTGCAAAGCCAATTCAGATCATCAGACAGAATGGCTATGAAGTCGAAAATGGGAATTTTTTTTGCCAAACATGTGGATACAAAACAGTACATCGTAGGCTGGTTTCCACAATACCTACTGGTGATGTAATTGTACGTTCGACATTACCAGAAAGATTGAAGAGACGAGTGAAACGGCTTTACAATAATATCGAAGCAGTTACACAGCGAAAGAACCAATCCGCTCAGTTAGAGGTTGATCACCGCTTCCCACAAGTAAGATGGTCAAGTCCCGAAGATATGAACGATCCTGACATGTCTGATGAAGAGATATTTGAAAAATTTCAACTTCTTACACGGCAGAACAATCTCTGGAAAAGCCGTTATTGTGAGAATTGTGTGCAAACAGGTAAACGGGGCACATTTATTGGTATTGAGTATTTTTATCAAGGTGGTCCGACTTGGCCAGAATATATCGCAGCAGACAACGAAAGGGGCTGTCACGGATGTTTTTGGTATAATCCAGATAAGTGGCGACAAAGCTTGAATGAGCTTATCGCTCGAAACCAATAACGTTCTAATCCGATATTCAGTTTTTAAATGAGGGACACATGAATTACATCGGTAGCAAGTATTCTCTCCGTTACTTCCTTGAGGAGGGTATTTTAAAAAATGTAAATTCAGATTGTAAGGTGTTCTGTGATGTTTTTGCTGGCACTGGTGTTGTGGGGACGCATTTTAAGCAGAAGGGCTTTAAGATTATCGCTAACGATATCCAATACTACTCCTTTTGTCTCAATCGCGCACTTGTAGGCATTAGTCAAGTACCCGCATTTGATGGCGTTCTGGATGATGGAAAAATAGTTCCGACAACACTAATTTGCGACGCAACCGACATTGTATTGGAATATCTCAATACTTTGGATGGAAGGTCCGGATTTATCTATCGAAATTATTGCCCAGGAGGGACAGAGGGGACAGAGTTTAAGAGACAGTATTTCTCTGATGAGAATGGCAGGCGGTGTGATGCGATTCGGATGCAGATTGAAAACTGGTGGCAGGCGGGCAAATTGACGGAGGATGAGTATTTTTATCTTCTGGCGAGTTTGATAGATGCGGCAGACCGGGTTGCGAATACGGCGTCGGTCTATGGTGCATTTTTGAAGCATGTCAAGAAGAGTGCGATGAAGCCCCTGCAATTGAAGCGGCTTGGTATTGTCGAGAGCGATGAAGATCACGAAGTACATAATGTGAATGGGCAAGCGTTGGTCGAGCGTCTGTCCTGCGATGTGCTGTATATGGATCCGCCCTATAATCATCGCCAGTACTGTGCGAATTACCATGTGCTTGAGACAATTGCGCGGTACGATGATCCGAATTTAAAAGGCGTGACGGGCCTGCGTCCACAGGACGACCAAAAATCGGATTTTTGTATGAAGAGGCGGGCGTTACCCGCATTTGAGGAGATGGTTAGAAAGACATCGGCGCAGTATGTATTCCTCAGTTATAATAGCGAGGGGATTATGGGTAAGGATGAAATTTTGCAGGCGATGGGGCAATACGGAGAGGCGGATTTGATGACGCGGGATTACCAGCGTTTTCGGGCAGATGTAGATCGGGAGAACCGGGTTTATAAAGCAGATCAAGTGCAGGAGTATCTGTTCTGTTTAAATAAGCAGTGAGGTGCGCGGCGCTTTATGGATCGGTTTACATATATAGCGTTGTTTTTGGTGCTGGTTTTTGTAGTTCACCAACCATCTCAAATACAGGGTAGAACAATGATTGTTGCAACGCAGAGTTCTTCGGAAAAATCAAAAGCTGCAGCCGATTTTGTGGGCGATGGAATGGGTGATCAGGAGGAGATTTACGCGGCGATTCACGCGCTGCCAGCATCCGGTGGGACGGTGACGCTGATGGAAGGGACGTATGATATTCGCAAGGTGAAAGATAAGCTCGGGGGATTGATTATTGACCGCAGCAATGTGACGCTAATGGGGCAGGGTGCAGCCACGCGGTTGATTCTGGCGCCGGATCAGAATACCAATGTAATCCGCATTATCGGGAATGGCGTGGGAAATATTGTGATTCGAGATCTTTGGGTAGATCAGAATCGGGATCAGAACCCGTATAATGGAGCGGAGTTTGTGAATATTTCGCACGGGCGGTTCGAGTATAATGGCATTAAAGCATTTTGTGCAGAGCCGGGCGGGTCCTGTCCGGAGCCGACGCACAATATTACGATTGAGAATTGTACGGTGCTGAACGCGCAGAGGCTGGGTATTATGCTTGATGGGCCCAATATGCGGGTGGTGAATAACCGGCTGGGCAATGCCCATTCCGATGCGGTGGAGCTTCTGGAGGGTCCGGGTTTTGTGATGGGAAATTTTGTAGAGATTACCGGGCGCACACATGTGGCGGTGGGTTCTGATCGCGGGAATTCGATTATTATGGCAAATAATGTCGTGCATGTGCGAGAGGGCGGCGACCTGGATATTGCTTTTCGGTCCTGGGCAGATTCCGAGCGGCATGTGATTTCTAACAATATTGTTATGGTGGATCAAGGCGGCAAGCTGGGTCTGGCGATGGATGTGCGCGGGTTTGATACGTCTATTACGGGGAATGTGATTCGGGGACGGGACGGGGCAGAGCGCTTGCCGCTTTGGCTTACTGGGGCGGGTATGGCGGTTACTGGCAATCATTTTCAGAATGTGGAACTAATTGTGAATGACCAAACCGGTACGAATCGCCCGATTCTGATTCAGGGTAATATAATGGAAAATTCTGGGGTTTCACATGAGGTGGGAAATTTGATTCGTCCAGAAGGAGATTGAGTATGGTGGGAAATGAGTTGTCATTTGATCACATCCATATCATCAGCGAGGATCCGCGAGCTTCGGCAGCGTGGTACGTGGATAAATTAGGTGCAGAGATCAAAGGCGAGATTACGCTTCGTGCCGCGCCGCAGATCAAGGTAAGTCTGGGAGGGACGACGCTTCTGATCCGCGGAAGACGCCTCGGTGAAGATCCGTCCAAACCCGCGCCGATGCGAGATTTTGAGGATTATTCGAGCCATAACGAATACGGTACCGATCATTTTGGTTTCACATACTGTGGCGACTTGCGGGCATATTGCGAGGTGTTGCGCGATAGGGGAGTAGAGTTCGTGGTTGAGCCATGGGAATTTATCCCCGGCAGCGGCGGTGTGATATGCTATATCGCCGCACCCGATGGTGTCAGTATTGAACTTGTTCAGGCGAGGCAGCGCTGATAGGTAGGGCGATAATACTATCTTGTCTCAGGATGGCATCTGCATTATGTTAAGATAGGTTATGAAACCCATTATTGATTATTTGTGTCGGATAATAGAGGAGATTTGGCATGTCAGAACAGAAATATCGCGTGGCACCGCCGGGGTTTACGCGGGATCAGTGGGACGAATTTCAAGAGGATGGCATGCTCGTTGTGGAAGACGCACTGACAGACGAGGAATGCGATCGCTATATCGAGATGATGGATGCTGCAGCTACCCGCAGTGAAAAATACGATCCCGCGAAATTTTTTGGGCCAAACAATATCGTGGAACGGTATCCCGAATTTGCCGAGTTAATTGATCACCCTCGGCACATCGGCTTTATGCACGATGTGTATGGCGAATTGTTAAAGCTCCATATTTCCCAATTTTTCTTGCGTCCTCGCGATACGAGTCGTAACAAGTGGCATCCCGATGGCGCGCGCGCTTTGCCCTATGGCGTTTTTTCACCGGTTTTGCCCATACAAATCAAAGTGGCGTATTGGCTGACCGATCTTCCCGAGCCAGATATGGGAAATTTTGTCTATATGCCCGGCAGCCACAAGGGGCAGTATTTTGATTTTTACGATACCCATGATGAAGTCCCCGGCGAAAAAGTAATTTGTCCAAAGCGCGGCACGATGACATTTATGCACTGCAATACCTGGCATCGCGTGGCGCCCAATAATACGGATATCGTGAGAAAGAATATCTTTTTGGCTTATTGTCCGTCGTGGATTTGCGAAGCGGACAGGCACCAATGCGATCCCGATTGGCTCGCCACGCTCAACCGCGAACAGCGCATTATTATGCGAAGTTACAATGGCGGATATGCGAGGACCAAGCCCGCAGCAAGTGAATTTCCGCTCTTTCTGGATCGGGAAACGGGCTCTGATCGAGACTATGGCGTTTGGCCCGATCACGTTGCGTTGCATCGGCGCAAACGCATGACCACAGTTGAAAAATTTGAGTTGGCATCTACTTGATGCAGGAGGCAGTTGTGAAGGTATTGATTAACGATCGCCTGGACGATCACCACCTGGTGCAGATTCAATCGTCGGTTGGGGATATCGACCTGATTATCCCCGATTCAAGTGATGATGCGCTGGAAATTATGCCCGAAATTGATATCATTTTTGGAGGCATGAGCCGCGATATGTTCAAACGCGCCGAACGCTTGAAGTGGGTGCAGACCTGGGGCGCGGGCGTCGATGGCATGATGTATGCCGAGTTTGTCCATAGTGAGGTGATTTTGACGAGTGCAAAGGGCACTGTGGGCGTTCATTTATCGGAACACGCGATGGCTCTTTTGCTCGGATTGACCCGGGGAATTGCGCGCGCGATCAGAACGGCTGATTGGAATGAGCGTATGCCCATTCGCCACGCATCGTGGGAATTGATCGATAAAACAATGGGGATTGTGGGGTTGGGTGGCACGGGATGCGATGTGGCAATCCGAGCGCATGCGTTTGGCATGAGAATTATAGCTGTTGATCCAGAAGATGTCGAGGTGCCAGACTGTGTAGAGGCCTGCTGGAATATGGATCGTTTTTACGATCTTTTATCCGCGTCTGACATCGTGGTGGTCTGCTGTCCGTTGACAGAGGAAACGCGCGGGATTTTTGACCGCATGGCATTTGAAAAGATGCAGAGTCACGCGCTTCTGGTCAATGTCACGCGGGGTAAAATTATGGATGACGCATCTCTGGTTGCGGCATTGGAAACCGGACAGATTGCCGGGGCGGGGTTAGATGTGACGCCACAAGAGCCACTGCCAGACGATCATCCGTTGTGGAATATGCCCAATGTTATTATCACACCGCATACTGCGGGAGGGTCTCCCAATAGACAGGATCGCATTGTGAATCTGTTTTGCGAAAACTTGCGGCGTTTTCTGAATGGGGAAGATATGCTGAGTGTGATCGATAAAAATAAGGGGTATTGAATACGTTTTCTCTTGACACAATGTTACAAATATATTGATATTTACAACGAAGCATGCACTGAGGTGTATTACTCAGTATAATTCTATTATTTAATGGTCTCGGGCAAGGGTGACTCGAGGTCATGTGCCCTTCTCTCAAGTAGGAATCCCTGTGTTGGGATCACCGAATCGGGAGAAGGGCGTTTTTTGTGTGGCAGCACCCCCGTAAGGCGTTATATTAGGCGGTCAGAAAGGTAAGAAGGAGGTTTTTGAGTGGCTTTAGCAAGAGAAGTAAGCATTCCCGAATCTGTCAGGCCTGCCGTGACACTCCGCGCACTCGTTTTGGGTACTTTTCTCACGGTGATGGCGACGATTGCCGGGTCTTACGCGAGATTTATTCTTCACACTACGAGGTTGGACCAAAACCATCTTTCAGTCGCTGCTGTTTTTCCCATTGTTGTGATCGCGCTCGTGCTTTTGCGCCCGCTCAAGCTGAGTAGGGGCGAGCTTATTGTCATGTTTTCTATGGCACTGATTGGCGCGACTATGCCCACGTATTTTGTCGGAAAATTGATCGCCAATTTTACGGTGCCGTACTATCTGGCAACACCTGAGAATCAGTGGGCGACCTATTACGAACCCTATTTGCAAGAGTGGTCTATCCTGCCCGCGGGCGAACCCCTGCGATGGTTTTTTGAAGGGCTACCGCGCGGAGTTCCCGTGCCGTGGGATGCGTGGATTGTGCCCGTGTTCTGGTGGATGACTGTGATTGCAGCTTTTTATGGCTGCTGCCTTTTTTTAATGGTTATTCTGCGAAAGCAGTGGATTGAGCACGAGCGCATTGATTATCCGCTGATGGAAATGCCTTTAGCCGTGATGGAAGAGGACAACAGGCGGGGCTTTTTTCCAATTCCCATTATGAATAACCCGTTGTTCTGGGCGGGTTTCAGTCTTACGTTGTGTATTATCCTGTGGAATGTCATTTCCTATTTTAGTCCGACTTTTCCGACGATCCCCTGGCGCTTTGCGAGTATTCAGTTTGGGCGCGAATTTCCCCCTATTCCCGTGCGGCTATATCTAATGGTTGTGGGCTTTGGGTATTTTATCAACCTGGATATTTCGCTGAGTCTGTGGGTGTTCAATGTTCTGACCAATCTGGAAAATGGCTTTTTTAATCGTTTTGGTCTAAAAGCCGGTACAGATGAGGAGTATTCCACAGGGCCGCTGGCGATGGGCGCGCAGTCCATGGGGGCGTTTATCGTGGTGGTACTCGTGGGCTTCTGGATGGCGCGCGGGCATTTGCGTGGGGTTTTTCGCAAGGCATTTTATCGCGATGATTCGGTTGACGATTCCGATGAGATCGTTTCTTATCGCACAGCGGTTTTTGGCATTATAGCCTGCTCTGCCTATCTGGTTGTCTGGCATTTGGCAACGGGCATGGCGTTTAAGTATATCCCGATTTTTCTGTTTGGTGCTCTGGTCATGTATCTGGGGATTACGCGGGTTATTGCAGAGACCGGACTGATTTCTATCCGCGCCCCTCTGATGCCGCAACCATTTGCCATGTTTGTGATGGGATCAGATGTGCTTTCGCAGCAGACGCAGGTTTCTATCGCGCTTTCGTATTCCTGGTGCAGCGATACCAAAACCACGATCATGCCTGCGCTTGCCCATTCTGTAAAGCTTTACGATACTATTCGGGTCAATCAGCGGAGGTTGATTATTCCCATTGTTCTGGCGATGGCCGCAGGGGTGGTGGCTACATTTGCCTATACGATTTATATGGGTTATTTGAATGGCGCCGCAAATTATGGGGGTATTTTTCACGGGGGTCTCGCGCGGTTTCCCTGGGATAATCTGGTCAAGAAGTCGAAAGATCCCTTTTCGGTACAGTGGTTGCCCATTATGTATATGGGTATTGGTGCTGCAGTAACACTGCTCTTGATGATCTTGCGCTATCGGGTTTCGTGGTGGCCGCTGCATCCGATTGGGTTTGCTGCCGGGCCGGTTTATCCTGTGAATAATGTCATTTTTGCAATTTTTCTCGCCTGGGCGATCAAGTCTATTGTTTTGCGGCTTGGCGGCATTCGCGCCTATCGCACTGGTCGGCCGTTTTTTATCGGGCTTATTATGGGGCATTTTGTAGGGGCTGGTATTTCGTTTGTCGTCGATATGATCTGGTTTCCGGGGCAGGGGCATAGCATTCCGTTTTCGGATTAACCTTTTTCGAGGAGTTGCGGGAATGAAAATTACAGGTATTGAACTCGACGCCGTGCAGGTCAATCACCGAGGGGATTGGGTGTTTGTACATGTGCTTACAGATGAGGGCATCCGGGGAATAGGGGAGATGCGATCGGGAAGCAATTATGCGGCGCAACTATCGGCTTTGCGCGATCTGGGTGAAACGGCCAAAGGATGCGATCCGAGAAGGATTGAAGCTTTTGTTTCGCGCTATACAAGCACAGAGCGCACAAAGGTAGAATTGTTCGCCTTGAGTGCTTTTGAACAGGCATTGTGGGATATTTTGGGCAAATCGCTCAATGTGCCCGTTCACGCGCTTTTGGGGGGGGCGTGTCGAGACGAGATCCGGCTGTATGCCAATATCAATCGGGCGACGACAGATCGGTCTCCCGAGGGATTTGCTAAAAATGCAGCTGCTGCAGTGGCGGAGGGATTTGATGCGGTCAAGCTGGACCCTTTTGACGGGGTGCGCGGTGCCGACAATGCCAGAGACGCTGCAAGGGGTATTGCGTGTATGCAAGCAGTTCGTGAAGCTATCGGGACAGAGGTCGATTTGCTCGTGGATTGTCACAGTAAGTTCACGGTTCGCGGCGCGATTGAGGTCGCGGAGGAATTGCGCGATGTCAATCTATTCTGGTTTGAGCAACCCACACCCGAAGCGAGTCTCGATAATTGTCTCGCTGTTAAAGAAAGGTGTGGATTGACCATTGCGGGAGGCGAGCAGCGGGGTTTGCGACGGGATTGGGTTGAGGTGGTGGAGAATCTCAGCATGCATATTCCCATGCCCGATGTGACGGTTGTAGGCGGTATCGGCGAGTTAAAAAAAATAGGGGATATGCTCCACGCCTGGGGGCTGCCCACCGCGCCACATGGTCCCTTTGGTCCTGTGGTGATCGCGGCTGGCGTGCATGCGATGGCTTCTTTACCCGGATTTCTCATTCTGGAATACGGATGGGGAGAGATTCCCTGGCGAAAAGATCTGACCATTCCAGGCGAGGAGATTTTGAATGGACGCATTCGCATCAATGATCGCCCGGGCCTCGGCGTTGAATTAAATTCCGAGATGGTTGAAAAGCACAGAGTTCAGGTGTGATGTCCCATAAAATAAAGGAGTATTTCGATGTTTAAAAGTCTCAATGCGGGTGCGATTGGCGTAAGGGGAAGCGTTGATGAGCTAATCGGCTATGCCAAACGCGCTGGATTTCAGGGGGTTGATCCCAGTATTCAGGAGATTACTTCTCTGATCAATACACATGGTGCAGAACATGTGAAAGGGCTGTTTGCCGATGCCGGTTTGAGAATAGGCGCGTGGGGTTTGTCTGTGAATTGGCGAGGCGATGAAGCCGAGTTCAAGGCTGGTTTATCAAAGCTGGCAGAGTTTGCCGCTGCCGGTGCTGCGGTAGGAGCTACGCGGGTTGCTCAGTGGGTGCCATCTGCTTCTGAAGATCGCAAATTTGGCGACAATTTCAGGTGGCATATTGATCGCTTTAAGCCGATTGCCGAAATTTTGGGCGAACATGGATGCAGCTTGGGGCTGGAATTCATTGGGCCGCGCACTCTGCGGACGGATAAATCTTACGGATTTATTCACTCGATGGATGGCATGCTCGCGCTTGGTCATGCGATTGGCACCGGCAATGTGGGGTTGCTTCTCGATTGCTGGCACTGGTACACGGGTTTGGGTACTATATCAGACCTGATGGCTTTGACTGCTGACGATGTGGTGCATGTTCACGTCAATGACGCGCCCGATGGTGTTGATGTGAGTGAGCAGATTGACAACAAACGCGCATTACCGGGTGAGACGGGCGTGATCGATCTGGTTGGTTTTTTGAGCGCGCTACAAAAAATTGGCTATGACGGCCCGGTGTCGTCCGAGCCTTTTAGCCAGTCGGTGCGGGAAATGGCGGCGCAAGATGCCGTGCAAACAACACACGACGCGCTGGATAAGAGTTGGCAAGCCGCACTGTCACCGTGAGGAGAATTGCGATGGAGGCTTTTGTCGAGAATTATATCGCGCAAAATTTGACCTTGCTCAAGTCGCTGGATGCTGGGGCGATAGCCCGTATTATTGCCGAGTTTGGCAAGGCGAGAGATGCGCGCAAGAGAATTTACGCCATCGGGAATGGAGGCAGTGCGAGTACGGCGTCGCATTTTGTGAACGATATGGGCAAGGGCGCTTCAATTGGGCGCGAAACGCGCTTTAAGACGATTCCGCTGACGGATAATGTCGAATGGATGACGGCGCTGAGCAATGATTTGTGTTACGAAGATGTGTATGTCGAGCAATTGAAAAATTTTGCAGAATCCGGCGATGTTTTGCTGGCGATAAGCGGCAGTGGAAATTCCGAAAATGTGTTGCGGGCGGTGCGATATGCCAACGAGGTTGGCTGTGTCACCATTGGGTTTACGGGATTTGAGGGTGGAAAGCTGAGAGAACTCGTTCAACATTGCGTGGTGATCCCCTCTGACCACATGGGGCGTATCGAAGATATGCATCTTATTTTGCAACACATGATCTGTTATTATTTCATGGAACAGTGAGCATTATGCATGGTTCGACTATTTGGGTTTCTGCTCATTCTCGCGCTCGGATCCGAGATCGGGTATCTCTATCAGTTGCTCAAAGGGCAGGTCGCGCTTCTGTGGCGAGCAGAATCCATTGAAAAAGTGCTGGAAGAGGGGACACTCTCGCCCGATCAGCGCGCAAAATTGGAACTCGTGCAGGCTATTCGCGCGTTTGCCCAACGCGAAATTGGTCTGAACACCTCGAAAAATTATACTACGTATGTCGATATCGGGCGCGGGCCAGTGTCGTGGAATCTCGTTGTTTGCCCCAAAGATCGCCTCGAACCGCTCGAGTGGTCTTACCCTGTTGTGGGCGCGGTTCCCTACCGGGGATATTTTGATCGCGCAAAAGCCGAGGAAGCGCGCGATAGATATGTGGCTGAGGGGTATGACACCTATTTGCGACCGGTGAGTGCGTATAGTACGCTGGGGTGGTTTTCAGATCCGGTATTGAGCTCTATGTTGCGCTATGCCGAAGGCAATCTGGTCGATCTCATCATTCACGAGTTGACGCATGCAACTGTGTGGATTGAAGGGGATGTTACCTTTAATGAGAGTCTGGCGAGTTTTGTCGGTGAAGCCGGGGCATTGATGTGGTTGCAGCGCAAATACGGTACGGATTCCGAAGTAGTGTGTCGGGTGCTTGACGAGCGTGCAGATGGTGTTGTTTTTCTCAAATTTATGCGCGATATTGCCTCCCGCCTCGATTCACTTTACCAGTCCGATTCTCCCCATAAAATAACGCTCCGCCAGCAGATTTTCGATTTCGCACGCACAGAGTTTCGCACTCTCCCTCTTAAGACTGAGCTATATGCCCGATTTCCTTCGTGGGAACTCAACAATGCGCGGATGGCTCTTTACCGGGTTTACCGGGAGCGCACAGATGTATTTGCGCGCGTATATCTGGCGTGTGATAATGATTTGAAAGCTACGGTCGAGGTTTTGCGGAGGTGTGCGAGTGCAGAAAATCCGGGATTGTGGCTGGAGGAATGGTTGCGTAAAACAGGATAAGGATTCGCTATGACTTACAGAGTCGGTATTATTGGATGCGGTTCAATTGCGCGCAGTCACGCCGATGGGTATTTGCGCGTTGCCAATGCAGAGATGGTGGCGGTTGCCGATCCCCATCCGGTTGCACGAGAGCAATTTTGCGAGGAGTTTGGCATTCCCAATGCCTATGCTTCGTTGGAGGAGATGGTAGCTAAAGAAGGACTCGATATCGTCAGCGTTTGCACATGGCATCTTCTCCATCCAGATTGTACGATTGGTGCGGCGAATGGCGGTGTGCCAGGTGTTATTTGCGAAAAGCCTATGGCGATTGGTCTTGGCGAGGCAGATCGCATGCTGGATGCGTGTGAAAAAAATGGGACAAGGCTGGTGGTCAGTCATCAGCGGCGTTTTACGCCCGGTTGGGAAAAGGCGCGGGCGTTGATGCGCGAGAAGGTCATTGGCGATGCTATAATGGTGCATGGACAGGTCGCGCAGGGGTTGATTAACTGGGCGACGCATACTATCGACGGCATTCGGTTTGTATTGGACGATCCAGAGGGCGAATGGGTGATGGGTGCTGTCGAGCGGCAGACCGATCGCTTTGAGCGCGATACGCCGATTGAAGATGCGTGTATGGGGCTGGTCGCGTTTGCCAATGGCGCTCAGGCTTTGATCCAGGCAGATTTGAACCGCCCGGGTGAACAGGCAGGGCATTTTCAGATTCGTGGCTCAGAGGGATTGATGGAGGTGACCGAGAACTCGGTTCGCGTATTCAGTGCAACGACCGATGGGTGGGAAGATGTGGAAATTGCGGCTGATGAGGGGGCTCGCGCAATTGGTGGCGAGACCAACGCCGCTTCTGTGCGCGAGTTGATCGCCTGGTTAGAAGGGGGTGAGGAGCACCGCGCTTCGGGACACAAGGCGCGTGCAACTGTCGAGATTATGATGGCGCTTTTTGAATCGGCGCGGCAACATCGGGTTGTGCATCTGCCGCTCGAGGAAATGGATTATCCGCTGCAATTGATGATCGAAGAGGGCAAGTTGCCCGTTGCAGTGCCCGGACGATACGATATTCGCGCATTTCTCAATCCCGAGGGTATGGATGAAGCGGCTTACAGGCGACTGCGGGCTGAAGGTGTGAGCCATTCTGCTGCGATGCGGCAGCTTGCAGACGAAAATGAGTGATGGCTATGGACGCAAATCGAAAGTTTTTGCCTTTTCTAATTATCCTCTTTGTGGGAAGTGGATGCGCCGCGCTCATTTATGAAATTGTCTGGTTTCAGATGTTGCAACTGATTATCGGGTCTTCGGCAATTTCTCTCGGCATATTGCTGGGTACGTTTATGGGCGGGATGTGCGCTGGTAGTGTGATGCTTTCGCGCATTATTTCAACGCGCTACCATCCGTTAAAGGTCTATGCACTTTTGGAATTGGGTATTGGTGTCATAGGCCTGATTTTGCTTTTCGTTCTGCCCTTGATTGGCACGATTTATATCGGTGTGGCAACCTATGGATTTTGGGGACATTTCCTGCGGGGGATTGTCTGTGCGATCTGTCTTTTTTTTCCCACAGTGTTGATGGGTGCGACCCTGCCTGCGATAGCGCGGTGGACAGAGTCAACGCCTCGCGGTGTTTCGTGGCTTGGTTTTTTTTACGGGGGAAATATTGCCGGTGCTGTTTGCGGGTGTTTGTTCGCGGGTTTTTATCTGCTGCGCCTGTACGATGTGGTTACGGCGACTTATGTGGCGGTCGCGCTTAATTTAGCTGTGGCACTTGCCGGGTATGGGTTGGCAAAATGGGCTGAATACGATGCGTCAAGGGGAAAGACGACCACGCGCAGTTTGTGGATGATAGACGCCTGGCGAGTTTATGTGGCTATTGCAATTTCCGGCGCGTGCGCGCTGGGTGCTCAGGTAATTTGGACGCGGTTGCTGTCGCTGATGATGGGGGCGACTGTTTACGCTTTTTCGATTATCCTGGGGGTTTTTCTAATCGGGTTGGGTGTGGGGAGTAGTGTAGGGGCGTATTTTGCACGCACAAAAGTAAATTCCAAAATCGCACTTGGGTGGTGCCAGCTTCTTCTTGTTGGCGCAATTGCCTGGGCGGCTTATGCGCTTTCTCAGTTGCTTCCCTATTGGACATCGGGGGGGACTTATGCAGTGCAATTTCAATTGGATTTGCTGCGTTGTTTTGTGGCTATTTTCCCCGCGACTATGCTGTGGGGCATGAGTTTTCCACTGGCGCTTGCTGCGGCGCGTTTACAGGGGCGCGATCCCGGCGCGCTGGCCGGCAGTGTGTATGCGGCCAATACGGCAGGTGCAATTGTGGGGGCACTCGGTTTTAGTGTGGTTTTGATCGCGCTTTTGGGGACGCAGATAGCGCAACAGGTGTTACTCATCCTTTCTGCATTTGGGGCCGTTTTGATGTTTGGGCGCAGTTTGTGGCAGGTGAGAGATGGGGATAGAAGGGTCAGGTCAGATCGGTGGGTTGGCGTTGTGGTGGGGGTTTCTTTGCTGGTGTGGAGTATGCCGGGACCGCCGCCATCGCTGATTGCTTACGGGCGTTCGATTCTCGATTGGGGAGAGGACGCGACATATATTTACGTGGGTGAAGGGATGAATGCATCGGTTGCAGTGTCTGAGTTGGACAATGGTGTGCGGAATTTTCACGTTAGTGGAAAAATTGTGGCTTCCAGCGAGCCACAGGATATGCGTTTGCAGCGCCTGTTGGGGCATCTTTCTGCATTGATGCACAGGGAACCGCGTTCTGTGCTCGTGGTTGGGTGTGGTGCGGGGGTGACGGCGGGAACTTATGTTTTATATCCGAGTGTTGAACGCATTGTGATCTGCGAGATCGAGCCGTTGATTCCGCCAGCAGCCGATGTGTATTTTGGCCCAGAGAACTACGATGTGTTAAAAGATCCCCGGGTGGAGATCATTATTGACGATGCGCGACATTATCTTCTGGCAACAGATGAGAAATTCGATATTATTACGTCAGACCCGATTCACCCCTGGGTTAAGGGTGCTGGCGCGCTGTATTCGAAAGAGTATTTTGAATTGTGCAAAGAGCGTTTGAATCCCGGAGGTGTGATTACGCAATGGGTTCCACTTTACGAGTCGCGGTTAGATGCGGTGAAGAGCGAGATAGCGACTTTTTTTGAGGTGTTTCCGCACGGGACAATTTGGGGCAATCAAGATGATGGCGAAGGGTATGATGTTGTGCTGTTGGGACAAGAGGGACCTCTATCCGTCGATGTCGATGCTTTGCAGGAGCGTTTGGATCGCGAGGATTACACGGAGGTGTGGCACTCGCTTGATGAGGTGTCTCTGGGATCGGCTGTCGCGTTGCTTTCGACGTATGCCGGGCGCGCACGCGATCTCGGCGAATGGCTCACAGATGCGCAGATCAATCTGGATCGCAATATGCGGCTCCAGTATTTGGCGGGATTGGGTTTGAATACCTATGAGGCAGATGCGATTTATACAGCTCTCTTAGAGCATGCGCGTTATCCCGATAATTTTTTTATTGCGACCGAAGCGATGGAAACCGCATTGAAGGCGCAACTTGACCGGCTGCACGAGGGGCGATGATGACAGATTTAAAGGAGGTGTTGGCATTATGGAAAAGGTGAGAGTTGGCATTATTGGCATTGGCGGCAGAGGGGGAGGTCACGCGAAGTATTTTGCGGAGGACGATATTCCGCATGGTGAATTGACAGCGGTCTGCGATGTCGATCCGAATAGGATTCAGTGGGCGCGTGAAACTCTCGGGGAAAACGTGCGGACATTCGACAATGGCGATGATCTGATCACGTCGGGGGCTGTTGATGCGATTATTGTGGCGACGCCGCATTACGATCATCCGACTTATGCGATAAAGGGATTTGAGAACGATTTGCATGTATTGATCGAGAAACCCGCAGGCGTATATACCAGGCAAGTCTATGAGATGAATGAGGCCGCAGAAAAAAGTAGCAAAGTGTTTGCCCTGATGTTCAATCAGCGAACTCGCCCACACCATCAAAAATTGCGAGAATTGGTGGCTTCTGGCGAATTGGGAGATATTCAGCGCACGAATTATATCGTCACGAACTGGTTTCGCGCTCAAAGTTATTACGATAAGGGCGAATGGCGCGCGACCTGGTCGGGCGAGGGGGGTGGTGTGTTGATGAATCAGTGTCCCCATAATTTGGATCTGTGGCAGTGGATCTGCGGGATGCCTTCGCGCGTGCGCGCTTTTATCAGCTATGGCAAATATCACGATATTGAGGTGGATGACGATGTCACTGCGTATGTGGAATACGACAGCGGTGCGACGGGCGTGTTCATTACCACGACCGGAGAGTTTCCCGGAAGCAATCGCCTGGAGATAGCGACGGATCGCGGCAAGGTGGTTATGGAAAACAATAAAATTGTGTGGTGGCGTTCGAACGTTTCCCTGAGCGAATTTTCTCGGGGATATACGGGCGGCTTTGGTAAACCCAAATCGGAAAAGCTCGATATTCCTCTCGGCGAAGATGGTGGGGCGCACCGCGGCATCATTAACAACTGGTGTGATGCCATATTGAACGGCAACCCATTGCTCGCGCCCGGGGTTGAAGGCATTCACGGCATTGAATTATCAAATGCGATGCTTTTGTCTTCCTGGCTGGACGATTGGGTCGATATTCCCGTTGATCGAGATCTGTATTTTGAAAAATTGCAAGAAAAAATTCGAAATTCGCAGCAGGGGACTTAAAATGGTACCGAGTATTGCGGTATTGGATAAGGCGGCTGAAAAACCCGTTCTGGTCTTAGATGGGCTGGATGAGCCGGTTGTGATCGAATCCATTCAGTTGCTCAAAGATGAGCGGGAGTATTACGTGCATGTGCGTTCGAGAGATGGTGCAGAGGGTCTGGCATTTACAAATGGGCGGGCGCAATACGTGTATCCGATTCTCAACCGGTTGGTGATTCCCTATTTTATTGGCAAAGATGCCCGCGATCTCGAAGACCATCTGTGGGGCGTGTACCGCCACAGCAGCAATTACAAATTGCAGGGGTTGGCTTTCTGGTGCTGCGTGGCGTGGGTTGAGATGGCACTGTTGGATTTGCTCGGTCGGATTGTGCAAAAATCCATTCCCGAGCTTCTGGGCGGTGTCGTGCGCGAGTGGATTCCCTTTTACGTTGCGAGTGGACGCAGGGATAGCACACCTGAAGAAGAGGTGGTTTATTTGCAGCGTCTGATAGACGAGACGGGCGCGCCAGCCGTGAAGTTTAGAATTGGCGGTCGTATGAGCAAAAATGCAGATGCCATGCCCGGGCGAACACCGGATTTGATCGCGTTGTCTCGCAAGGTGCTCGGTGATGCGATTGATATTCACGCGGATTCCAATAGTTCTTACGATCCGCCGCAGGCGATTGAAGTGGGACGTATGCTCGAAGATATTGGAGCGGTTTATTTTGAAGAACCCTGTCCGTTTGATCATCTCGAAGATACGAAGGTCGTTGCCGATGCGCTGGACATTCCCGTTTCTGGGGGCGAACAGGAGTTCAGCGACCGGCGGTTTCGATGGATGATTGCGAATCGCGGTGTGGATATTGTGCAGCCCGATCTGCACTATTACGGGGGACTTATTCGCTCTACGCGCGTTGCGCGAATGGCCGCTTTGGCCGAGATGCCTACTACCGTACATATTTCTGGTGGCTTTGGGTTTATCTATATGCTTCACTTCACCGCATGTACACCGGATATCGGCCGATATCAGGAATACAAAAGGGGGATTGAGAAATACCGCGAGTGGTTTGATCCTGCGCTCGAGATTCGAGATGGGAAGATGAGTGTTCCCAGGGGGCCAGGGTGTGGGATTGTGGATATTCAGTCTATTATTGACGGTGCGGATCGCTTATAGGACTACCAATCATGGAAATGGCACAGCATGGGGGACCGCCGCTACGCGATGTGGTGGCGGCGAGGCGCTCGCAAAGGGAGACGCGCCGAAATAGCTGGTTGCTGGTGATCAACGGCGGCATGGTGATGATGGCGTACACGTTTATCAGCGCTGATCTGGTGATGCCGGCTTTTGTGCAAACGCTGACCGAGTCCAGTATTTTGATCGGGATGGCGGGCGCGCTGATGAGGATGGGATGGGCCTGGCCGCAGGTTTTTATCTCTCGGATTATCGAACCCAGACCCCGAAAGATGCCTTTGCTGATCTGGGCAGGTATGGCGCGAAGTGTGATGTGGATTCTGGTGGGTGTGATGACCTTTTTTCTCGGCGGGTTGAAGCCCGCAATTTTTTTGTTTTTATTTATGGTGTTTTACGCTTTGGGAACATCGCTGATGGGCGTGATGAATGTGCCGTGGATGGATTTGATGGGCAAGGCGATTCCAGCGTCGCATCGGGCAAAAGTTTTTGCTCTGCGCCGCTTTTCAGGTGGTGTGATGTCGATGGTTGCGGGTGTTCTGATTTCCTATATTTTGAGCGCGCAGAGCGGTCTTGCGTTTCCCCATAATTACGCGGTATTATTTATGCTGTCTGGTTCGGGTACGGCACTGGCCGTACTGACATTTGGCATGATCCGCGAACCCATTGAAAAACGTACGCGCGCACAGCTTTCTCTGAAAAATTATTTGATCAGTGGCCTGAGTTTGATGAAGGAGGATGTGAATTTCAGGCGTTTGTGCATGGTGCAATTTTTGTGGGGTTTTAGCATGATGGGCGGGCCGTTTTACGTGCCTTATGCGATTTCTGGGTTGGGTATTGGAGTCGTTTATATAGGGTTTTATGTGATTGCGATGCAGTTTAGCTCGGTTTTTTCAAATGTGGCGTGGGCATGGGTGGGGCGTTACAAGGGCAATCAGGCGTTGTTTTTGTACGGCACCTGCTTGCTCGCGTTGTCCATTCTGATTCCGATATGTATCGTGTATGTGCCCAATCACCTCCTCAATTTCTGGGGTACAGAGGTGGATTTGAGAGTTGTGGTGTATGCATTTACGTTCATTTTTTCTGGCGCAGCACAAAGCGGCATGTATTCGGGGCGCATGACGTATGTTCTCGATATCGCGCCTGCTGACCGAAGGCCGACTTATACCAGCTTTATGAATATGTTTATGTTTCCGCAGGGGTTATTGCCCATGCTGGCCGGAGTGCTGGTCGCGTGGATTTCCTATCAGAATTTGTTTCGCATTTCCCTGTTATTTATCCCATTTGCCGCAATGCTCGCCTATCAGTTAAAACCCGTTATTCATCGCGAGGACTGAATTTCTTCAACGAGGTCTTCTGCCGGATAGGTGAGTATTTCCGATAGTGTGGGGTGGTAATGCGGGATGCTCAGGAGGTCTTGTACTGTGCCGCGAAAGTGCATGATGGCAATGAGTTCGTGAAAAAGTTCGCCGGCTTCTGGACCGACGATATGCCCGCCGATGATTTCGCCTGTTTCGGGATGGCAGAGGATTTTGACAAATCCATGAAGTTCTCCCAGGACCATGGATTTGCCGTGGTCGTCAAAGGGATAGGACGCAACGCGATAGGGGATCTTTTGCTCGCGGCATTCTTTCTCGGTGAGGCCCACAGACGCAAATTGCGGATCGGTGAAGACTACTTCGGCTTTGAGCCTGTAGTCAATGCGCTGCTTTTGGGTTCCATCAACGGCGTTGTGACCAGCTATCTCGCCTTGCTGAACGGCGATGTGTACGATTTCGTAGAGTCCCGTACAATCGCCCGCTGCATAAATATTGGGCGCGCTGGTGCGCATGTGATGATCCACGAGAATACGTCCGCGCTCGACGTTTACGCCAGCATTTTCAAGTGCGAGCGATTGGATGGCGGGCACGCGCCCCAAAGCATGGAGGATTATGTCTGCCGAAGCGCGACGGAGTTCGCCTCTGTGGTGAAAATGAGCGATTTTGGCATTGTTTTTGGTCGTAAATTTTTGCAATTGCGTGTCGGTAAAGACTTTCATGCCTTCTTCTCTAAAGCGGGCTTCTACCGGACGCGCGAGGTCCTCGTCTGTGCTGCTGAAGATGTGATTGCTACGTTGAATGAGTGTGGTGTGTGTTCCCAGACGGCAGAAAAATTGCGCAAATTCCGTTGCGACAGGTCCGCCGCCTAAGACGATCATCGATTCTGGCAATTCTCTCAGTTCAAGTGCTTCATCGCTGGTGATATACCCCACTTCTTTCAAGCCGGGAATGGCGATGTCGGCAACGGTTGATCCCGTGCTGATGATAAAACTTCGCGCGGTGATATTTTGTTTTCCCACTGTGATGGTGTTGCGATTGACAAACTGCGCCGTGCCGTTGATGAGAGTAAATCGCGGATTGCGCAGTTGCTCGATGCGATAATCGGCAAATTCGCTGATGAGTGCGCGTTTGCGGTCGTTGATTTCGGCGAGATTTGCGCGCAAATTAGAAGCGCGCAGGCCAAATTCTTTTGCGCGGCGCATCAAGGACATGATTTCGGATGAGCGCAGGATGGTTTTGGTGGGCATGCAGCCGCGCAAGATGCACAGACCACCGAGAGGCCCTTTGTCGATAATGGCAACTTTTGCGCCGAGTTCTTGTGCCGTGCGTGCAGCGGCGTATCCCGCACTCCCGCCGCCAATGACGATGACATCGTAATCCATGGTGATTTCCTTAGAGATGAGACGTAAAATTAAGACGATCCAATCTCTCTCGTGTTTCCCCTTTCAGGTCTTATTTTGGAGAACGATTGGGTATGCTGATAACTTAAAATGTCTCTTTAATTTGAGCAAGGAGTTTGGAGGTTTTTATGCATGAACTCGTGAATGGTATTGTGCCGATAGAGGCGGGTGAACAGGAGCGGTTGATTCAGGTTCGCGATTTGAGAGAGACGACGCAACGGCTTTATGAAGCGGTTGGCGTGCCGAGGGCAGATGCGCGGTTGATGGCCGATTTGCAAGTTGAGACAGATGTGCGCGGGGTTCATTCACACGGTACGCGGGCTGTGCCGGGTTACTTAAAGCGCATTCAAACTGGTCACACAAATCCCAAACCCGAAATTCGCGTTGTCCGCGAAGGACCCGCGTCGGCAACGGTAGATGGCGATGGGTGTTTGGGACATTTGGCATCTTATCGCGCGATGCAACTGGCAATTGCAAAAGCAGATAAACTGGGGATTGCTGCAACAACAGTTATAAATAGCCGTCACTACGGCGCAGCGGCCTGTTATGCGACAATGGCATTGGACCGGGATATGATCGGTTTTTGCGTGTCGAGCAGTAGTCGGGGCGTGGCGCCTTATGGCGGGATAGACAGGTTGTTGGGCAATCACGCGCTGGCTTATGCGATTCCGGCGGGTCGGGAATATCCCATTGTTCTGGATATGGCGACGGGACGGTCCGCTTGGGGGCGAGTGGGCACTATGCGTTTGTACGGACGAAAATTAGATGGCGAGTGGGTGTTAGATGAGGATGGGCAGGTGACTGATGATCCCCATCGCGCGCACGCGCTGGTAGCGCCCGGTGGTGCAAAAGGATCGGGGCTAAATGTGGTGATGGATGTTTTGAGCGGTATTCTGCCTTTTTGCCTGGCAACGGTAAATCGGGAAGATGAATATCAGGGACAGCGACGGGCCAGTCACTTTTTTCAGGCGATTAAGATTGAGACATTTTGCGATGTGTCAGATTTTAAACTGGAAGTTGACCGGATGATTCAAGCGATTCGGGCTTCTCGCCCAAAAGAAGGTGTGGATCGCATTTACGCGCCCGGTGAGATTGAGTGGCTTAAAAAGGCCGCGTGGGAAAAGACGGGGATTCCGATGCATAAAACCCATGTGGAAAGTTTGGAAAAAGCGGCTGAGGAATTGGGTGTAGAGGTGGCGTTTTGATAGAGGAAGTCCGAGATTTTCAGATGGAAGAGAATAATAAACCATTGGTTTCAATTATTATTCCCCATTATTTGGGGGATATTCTTTCCGAGTGTCTGGCATTTGTTTATGCGCGGACATCGGATGTTCCTTTTGAAGTTATTGTAGCAGATGATCAGCCTTATCCCGACGGCAGTCTGGATCGGGCATTGGAAAAGTTTCCGGATATTCGCATTGTGAAGACGGGTGGGGGAAATGGAAAGCCGAGCAAGGGGATGGGCGCCGGGTGCAACCGGGGGTTGGAGATTGCAAAGGGCGCGTATGCGATGTTGTTGAATTCGTATGTGGAGGTGGGCGAAGGGTGGTTGCCGCCGCTGATT
>VXRD01000112.1 GCA_009838845.1 Gemmatimonadota bacterium
GGATATGAGACAGGTTCGGCTACTGTGTGTTTTGTTGTTGGTGCTGTTTTGGCGTACTGGCTGGTTATCCCATTGGCGATGAAGTTTTTTGTTGGTATGGCTGCTGATACGATTGTGATGCCGCAGTTTGATATTGGGGAGTATATCGGTTTTGTGCTGCGCCTTCTGATTGCTTTTGGCCTGGTGTTTGAGTTGCCCGTGTTGACGTTTTTTTTGGCTAAGATGGGGATTGCAACACGCGATCGGATGCGAAAGGGACGGCGTTATGCGCTTGTGTTCGGGATTATACTCGCCGCTATTTTGACCCCTCCCGATCCCCTGTCTCAGGTTTTGATGGCGCTGCCGCTCGTAGTTTTGTACGAGATTAGTATTTGGGTGGCGCGGATTGTGAATGAGTAGTGAATAGAGGAGTTACCGGTGAAGATTTGTTTGTTGGCAAGTGGTAGCGGTGGCAATTCGATTTGTGTTCAAAATGGTTCTTCAAGTGTGCTTATCGATGCGGGTTTGACGGGTAAGAAGATCGAAGAGCGTTTGCGAGGTATTGGGTTTGATCCAGCGGGTTTGCAGGCTGTTGTGGTGAGTCACGAGCATTCCGATCATATTAAGGGGGTGGGGGTGTTGGCGCGGCGGTATGGGTTGCCGGTTTGGATGACGGAGGGTACGCTGAATGCGTCGAAGAAGATTTTTCGAGGGACTGAAAAGATTCGGGTGTTTGAAAATGATGAGGCTTTTTCAATTGGCGATTTGTCTTTTCAGGCGTTTCAATTGCCTCACGATGCCGCTGATCCCGTGAATTTTTCTGTGACGGATGGGCAGGCCAATGTGACGATTGCTACAGATATGGGTACGGTGACGCAGTTGGTTTATCAGCATATGCGCCGCGCTGATCTGTTGATTATTGAGTCGAATTACGATCGGCAATTGCTGATGGATGGGCCTTATCCCTGGGTTTTGAAGCAGAGGATTAATAGTACGCACGGTCATTTGTCAAATGATGGGGCTGCCGAGGCGTTGTGCGATCTGGCGCGAGAGGGGTTGCAGCAGGCGGTTCTGGCGCATTTGAGTGAGAAAAATAATCGGCCGGATTTGGCGCGAGAGACATGTGCAGATATGTTGCAGGGTCAGGGTATTCGGTCTTTTCCGATGAGTGTGGCAGAGCAGGATCGTCCGAGTGATATTTTTGTTATTTGATTGGGAAAGGTAGAAGATGGAAAAGTGGATTGAAGAGCTTGTGATGGGATTGGCCAGTCCGTACCTGCTTGTGATTATTGCGGTGACGCTGTACACGCTCGGCAAAGGTGCGGATTGGCTCGTCGATGAAGCTGTGACGCTTTCGGTGCGCTGGGGGCTGGGGAAAGCGGTTATCGGTGCGACGATTGTGAGTATTGGTACGACGACGCCGGAAGCGGCGGTGTCCGTGTTTTCGGCGCTTCAGGGGAAACCGGGGCTTGCGCTTGGGAATGCCGTCGGTTCGATTATTTGCGATACGGGCCTTATCATTGGTCTGGCTTCTCTGATTGCTCCCCTACCTCTCAACCGTCAGTTGGCGTCGCGGTTGTCTAATGTGCAGGTGGGGGCTGGTATTCTTCTGGTGCTCGCCTGTTTTCCGTGGGCGTCTCCCGCGAAATTGTTTAGTCAGGGTGGGGTTTTGCCACAGTTCGCCGGGTTCGCTTTTGTTGTTCTTTTGGGGCTCTATATTTGGCAGTCGATCCGCTGGGCTGCGACTATGTCGGATGCTGAGCAGGAAGATGCAACCGATGCGGAGGAGAGTAACGCGTCCCTCGTGCTTGTCAAGTTGATCCTGGCGATTGCGGTTATTGTTCTTTCGGCTCAAATTCTCATTCCCAGTGTGAGTATTTTGGCAGAGAGAATTGGCGTGCCAAAGCATATTATTTCGGCTACGCTGGTCGCGTTTGGCACGTCGCTCCCAGAACTCGTGACGGCGATCACCGCTGTTAGACGCGGGCACGGCGAGCTGGCGGTTGGCAATATTATCGGCGCAGATATTCTCAATGTGCTCTTTGTCGCTGGTGTCTCGGCTGCGGCAACACCAGGTGGCTTGCAAGCAGATGGTCAGTTTTTCCAATTTTTGTTTCCGGCAATGGTGTTTATTCTCGTTGTTTTCCGCTGCGGCATTTTTGTGTCGGGTGACGCGTTGAAGCGTCCTTTTGGGATTGTGCTGGTGGCGACGTGGCTTTTGGTGACTCTGCTCAGTTATGTGCTGTCCATAGATATGCATTAGGCAGGCGATGTCTCAGGATAAGGGAAAAGACAAGCTCGTACTGGTGACGGGAGCCAGCGGTTATGTTGGTGGGCGGCTGGTTCCGGCGCTTGAAGAAATAGGAGCGCGCGTGCGTTGCCTGGCTCGCAATCCCCAGTATCTGGCTGGTCGGTTTTGTTCCGATACTGAGATTGTCGCGGGTGATGTGCTGGATCGGGATTCGCTGAGGGTTGCTCTGGAGGGGATAGATACGGCGTACTATCTGGTGCATTCTATGGGGTCCAGAGCCAATTTTGAGGAGCAGGACCGCATTGGGGCACAAAATTTTGCTCGCGCCGCGTTGCAGCAGGGGGTTCGGCGCGTTATTTATTTGGGGGGTCTGGTTGGGGATCGTGAACTTTCTTCCCATTTGGCGAGTCGCCAGGAGGTGGGGGCTATTCTGGCTGCTGAGGGGCCTGCGACGCTGGAGTTTCGCGCTTCTATTATTATTGGTTCGGGGTCGCTGTCTTTTGAGATGGTGCGGAGTCTGGTCAATAAGTTGCCGATTATGATTACGCCGAGTTGGGTCCGCACGCCAACCCAGCCGATTGCGATTGAGGATGTGATTGCCTATTTGATCCGGGGTCTGGATGTGGAGGCGGAGGGGAGTGCGGTTTTTGAAATTGGGGGTCCTCAACAGGTGACTTACGGCGGGCTGATGCGCGAATATGCCCGCCAGATTGGCGTGCGACGTCTTATGATTCCGGTGCCTTTTTTGAGTCCTCGTCTTTCCAGTTTGTGGTTGGGGCTGGTGACGCCTCTTTATGCGCGGGTGGGTAAGAAGCTTATCGATAGTTTGCGGAATGAGACGATTGTCCGAGATGATGGTGCGCGCGAGCGTTTTCACGTCCGTCCTCTAAATGTGCGTCAGGCGATGGCTCGTGCGCTTGAGGAGGAGGACCGGGAGATGGCTCAGACCCGCTGGAGCGATGCGGTGTCGTCAAGCGGTGAGGAGCCTTTGTGGGGTGGAAGGCGTTTTGGTTCGCGGCTTGTTGACCGCCAGCAGGCTTTTGCGAATGTGGAACCCGGCCGAGCTTTTGCTCCTGTTCAGCGCATTGGGGGAGATCAGGGCTGGTATTTTGCGACATGGCTCTGGTATTTGCGGGGTTTTGTCGATTTGCTGCTGGGTGGGGTGGGTATGCGGCGCGGACGGCGGCACCCGGTTGATGTGCGGACGGGAGATCCTCTGGATTTCTGGCGCGTTGAGGCTTTTGAAGAACATCGCCTTCTGCGTTTGCAGGCAGAGATGAAGGTGCCCGGCCGGGCATGGCTTCAGTTTGAGGTCCAGCCCGTGGAGGGGGGTAGCCAGATAACGCAGACGGCTATTTTCGATCCTCTGGGTCTCGGTGGGTTGCTTTATTGGTACGGCTTGTATCCCATCCACTATCTCATTTTCAAGCGTATGCTGAAGGGGATTGTAAGGCAGGCGGAGTTGGATATGCCTTAGGCGTCGATCAGTCCCATCAACAGTGCCGTCATCGCGACAGGGTGTTGTAGGGGACGGCCCCCGTGCCCCCGTATAGAGTCACTACGGGGCAGGCTCTCGTGTTGTCATCGCGGCAAGGTGTTGAGCCGCGATCCAGAAAGTTTTGGTTGTTAGTCGGAGATCTTTAAGAGCCTGCCAGCACCCTTTCCTGGATAGGTTCTCGAGTTTGCGCCCGGGTAAGCATAGCCGTTTATGAAAACGCGCCGCGGTTTCTGCGAACGGTTCGGTTCGCTGCCGTGGATGACGTATGGGTTGAATAGGGCTACGCTGCCAGCTTTCATGATTCCCGTAATGGCGTCGTCGGGGTTGAATAGCGCCGGGTATTCTTCTTCGCTTCGACTCAGCAGGCCCAGATGTCCCAATTTGCAACTCCCGGGAATGAATTTCAGAGGTCCACTTTCTTCGGTTACATCGTCAATGGCGATGGCTTGTTGGACAAAGCTGCCGCGTCCGTTGACGTCCTTCCACCAGGGTTTTCCATATCCGCGATGTTCGCTGTCCTGATGCCACGGAAATGCCACGTTGTCGCCGGGTATTTTGAAGTGGGCCTGGTTGATTAACTGGTTCATTTCGTTGCTGTCCAGCAACTGGCTCGCCATTCCGAGCAGGCGAGGGTCTTTGCCGTATGCGAGGAGCAGGGGTTCGGCCGCCCCGCACCAGGAAATGCGGTGAATGATGACCCGCCCCGATTCCTTTCTTTCTATGGCAAAATCAGAGCCGTTGTGGATCCCGGGTTCCGATAGCGCGTAGGCCATTTTTTGCAAGCGGTCAAATCCGGCTCGCATTTCTTCGATTTCGGTTGGCGTAAAGACGTCCGGTACGATGACGAATCCAATTTCGAAGAATGCTTCGATCTGTTCTTCGCTGAGCATTGGGTGAGGCGTCAGATTTCCCATAATACACCTTCCAGAAAAAGCGAAAGGTCCCGAGAGATCCCAGGACCTGCTGCCGACTGGGACCACCCCCAGTCCAGTACGCGAAAATATAGTCCCTAAAAGCCTATTATGTCAAGAATGCGTTTTTGAAGTGGTGCGATAATTGAAATGCTTTTGTATATTAAAAAAAATGAACTGCCGATCCTCTGTACACCCGAAGAATTACTTGGAGAATAATCGCGATGAAAGAACTAAACGATAAAGAGACCACGGATGAGGTTATTCAGGAGACAAGAAGGGTCAAAGAAGCTCTGGTAAAGTCTATGGATTTTGACATTGATCGCATTCTGAAAGATGCAAGGCTGAAACAGGGAAAGAGCGGTAGGAAGATTCTTTCTCCTCCAGTCCAGCAACTGGTTGATTAAGGTGCTTATGAATGGAATAGAAAGGCTCAAAGCCTTCGAATCCGTAAACGACCTGAACGATACACGACTATCATGGGAGGCGTCCAATCAACTGAGGCTGTCAGGAGATCGCCCAAGTCCGCAATCACTTCAGAGGGAAGACGCCCACCTGGCCTCAAATAAATAATGCCTGTTAGGGGATAACCACGAAAAACGGCTAATGTTCCAAAATCGGAATCGTGCGTCAGGACAAATCGGTCCATTGCGTATGCCCGAGCCAATATTTGTTCGTCGCTTAAATGTCCCCATTGCTGTTCCATAGAGGACACAATATCAATTCCGCTTTCACGCAGAAACTGAATAACAGGAATCCCGATATTCATATCCGCCACAAGAGGTGGCAACATACTTAGACTCCTGAAGCCATTTTGACATCAATCACAATATCGTTTTGCAATGCCTTTGCAGCGTATTTCAAAACACCATTTATGTCTTCAACTGTGAGTATCGGATACGCCTCCACGATTTCTCGATGTGACATATTGCGCGCAAGTAAGCCTAAAATATGCTCAACACTCAATCGCGTTCCTTCAATAACTGGTTTACCACCAAGAATCCCTGGATCTGAAATAATGTGTTTCATGTTTTAGCTCCTACCGGATTTAATGAGGTATATTGAAAAAAAGAGCATATCCTTTAATATAATAACTCAGGTGCAGGAGGATGGATACGCTACCTGTCAAAGAATATACCCCCTTGTGAAGCCGAAAGCATCGTACAAGATACGCTGACCGAAAGCCTTGATGATGTCTTTGTGCCTCCATAGAAGAAGTATTGGAACGAAAAAATATAGCTATTAAAAACCTACAATGTCAATCATGTTGTGGGAAATCACAATGGAAATTTACGAACTCGTCCTTGAAATGAAGCAACTTGAACGGCGGCTCACGCTCTACGAGGAAAAATACGGGATTCTCAGCCAGGATTTTTACGATAGTTTAATAGCGGGAAAATTATCGTGCTACGACGATTTTGACAAAACCCGAACAGATTTTAGTCGGTGGAAAGGTATTTACGAAACTTGGCATCGTCGCAAGACAGCCTACAGCGAACAAATCCGACAAAGCGACCCAGCAGACGTATTGCGTGTACAACCCGTTTATTGATTAAGCTTGCAAATTCTCCGAATATATAGACATTCGACACTCTGCGACTATTACTTAAAATTTTATATCGAACTAACTGCAAGAAGACGTGTATGAAATGATGGCGATACCAGACCGGTATCGTGTCTATCTTACGGCGTTTAGAAGGGATGGCAATATGGCGAGTACAATTCAACTGGCTTCCGAAGCTGAGAAACGAATTGATTCCCTCGTGGCGCGAACAGGGCGCAGCAAGGATTTTTTTCTCAAGGAGATTATCAAACGCGGTCTTGAGGATGTGGAGGATTACTATCTTGCCGCAGAAGTATTGGAGCGCGTCCGAGAAGGTACAGAGGCGGTGTACTCAGATGCTGAAGTGAGACGAGAACTTGATCTGCCGTAGTCGGCGGGCGACCACAGGGGGTCGCCCCTACAAATTCGGATTAGCAATATCATCGTAGGGGACGGCCCCTGTGCCGTCCCGTAGCAGTTAGCTGAAAGCTGATCGCTGATCGCTCCTTACTCTGTGTTCATCCGTGTTCATCTGTGGTTGCTTTTGACTTTTATAAATGGAGATGCATTTGAAGACAATGCTCATTACAGGCGGTGCCGGGTTTATTGGCAGCCATTTTGTGCGATATGTTCTCGATACGTATCGCGATTATCGCGTTATCAATTTGGACAAGCTGACATACGCGGGCAATCTGGATAATCTGCTGGATGTTGCGGATAGTCCCCGGTATGAATTTGTGCAGGGGGATATTTGCGATGCCGGGCTGGTCAATGATTTGATGCAGCGGGTTGATCTGGTGGTGAATTTTGCTGCGGAGAGTCATGTTGATCGGAGCATTATGGGTGCCGAGGAGTTTATGAAGTCCAATGCACTGGGTGTGTACACGCTACTCGCTGCAGCGCGAGATTGCGGTGTTGAGCGGTTTTTGCAGGTGAGTACAGATGAGGTGTATGGGTCTTTGGGAGAGGACGAAGATCCGTGGACGGAAGATGCACCGATTGCGCCGCGCAATCCCTATGCGGTGGCGAAAGCGTCGGGGGATATGATGGCGCGGGCATTTGCCATTACGTATGGTTTGCCCGTGGTGATTACGCGCGCGTCCAATAATATTGGGGGGTTTCAATATCCCGAGAAGCGCGTGCCCATTTATATTACCAATGCGATGGACGATATTGCGTTACCGGTGTATGGCGCAGGGACGGCGATTCGCGATCATCTTTATGTGACGGATCACTGCGAGGCGATTGATCTGGTGCTGCACAAGGGCGCGCAGGGTGAGGCGTATAATGTGGGGGGCGAGAATGAGGCGGATGGTCTTTCTGTTGCGGAAAAGATTCTGGAGTATTTGGAGAAGCCGAAAGATTTAATGCAGCATGTGGCTGATCGGCCCGGACACGATATGCGGTATTCTCTGAATGCGTCGAAAATTATGGCGCTGGGGTGGAAGCCAAAGTACAATTTTGAAGAATCATTGCGCCTGACGGTTGAATGGTATTTGGGCAATGAAGATTGGTGGCGAAAAATTCGGGATAGCGAGAATTATCGGGAATATTACAGGCGGCAGTACGATGAGCGAAAATAGGTGGCATAAGTTTATGATTTTATTAAAGAAAACGTCTCAAAAGTTCTTGTTGGGACGTTTTTTTAAGGGGATTATGTAGGATAGTGCCGGAATAAACTAAACAAAAAAATATCTGATTTACGC
>VXRD01000113.1 GCA_009838845.1 Gemmatimonadota bacterium
GTCATAACCTATTGTTTATATTGAAAAAAAATCGTGAAGTCGTATCTGCACACTCTTTTTTTTAAAAAAAACATGCAAAAATTGCACCCTATTTTATAACCAAAATGCAAAAATTGCGTTTCTGAAAATTAGCGCAGATTATACGCCTTAATTTTGTATTGCAACGCGCGAACACTGATCCCCAATAGCGCCGCGGCCTCCTTCCGATTTGCCGTCACATGCGCCAGTGTTTTTTCGATCAGCGCGCGTTCCACGTCTGCAAGCGATGAACCGAGTTCAACCATTATCGTATCTGTCTCATTCTGGGCATCGCGTATCCGAGAAGGCAAATGATCGACATCCACCTTTTGATCTGCGCAGGTCACTACAATGCGCTCAATGGCATTTTTTAACTCGCGCACATTGCCGGGCCACAAATAAGCCAGAACCCTGTCCATTGCATCCGGAGTCAATTCCTTGCGCGCTTTGTGGTACAACGCACACAGATTGTCAAAAAACACATCGATCAAAAGCGGAATATCTTCGACGCGCTCGCGAAGCGGTGGCAGGCGAATGGGCACCACATTGATGCGGTAATACAAATCTTCTCTAAACCGTCCTTCTGCCACTTCCCGCTCGAGATCGCGATTGGTGACAAAAATGGTTCGCACATCTGCGGACACCGCTCTGGTACTCCCCACCGGGCGATAGGCTTTTTCTTCTAATACCCGGAGCAAATCGACTTGATTGGGCAATGGGATCTCACCCACCTCATCAAAAAAAAGCGTCCCCCCTTCAGCCGCGGCAAAAAAACCCGCCTTATCCGCTGTCGCGCCCGTAAACGCGCCCTTTACATAACCGAACAACTCGCTGCCAAATAACGTCTCGGCAAACGCCCCACAATTCATCGCCACCAGAGGTGCATTCCGCCGCGCACTCGCCTGATGAATCGCACGCGCCACGAGTTCTTTCCCCGTCCCCGTTTCCCCGGTAATCAAAACCGGCACATCGGTCATTGCCGCCTGCGCTACAGTATCACAGACCTGTTCCATGGCAGCACTTCGATGCACAATCTCTCCATTTTCGCCATTGGAATCCAGACGCGCCCGCAATACGCGATTCTCCGCGACCAGTGCCTGGTGATCCAGCAAACGCTCCAAAGACAGACGCAACCGCTTCAGATCTACGGGCTTGGTCAAATAATCATAAGCCCCTCGCCGCATGGCTTCAACAGCCGTCTCCACCTCGCCATAAGCCGTAATCACAATAACGCCAATTTCGCGATTTGCACCGCGCACCCACTTCAAAAGTGATAGACCATCCTGCCCCGGCATCTTGAGATCAAAAATTGCGGCATCATACTCATGGGCTTCCATAAGCGTCTTTGCCTGATTCCCATCATAAGCCACATCAACCCGATAACCGTCTTTGGTCATCGCCTCTCGCAGACCCTCGCAGATATAGTACTCATCATCTGCAATTAAAAGCCGAATTTCACTCGCATCCATAAGTTACCTCTAAATCGAACAGAACATCAGTGAAAAAAATAGTTGTGCAAATGTGTTATGGTTATGATACTTTCTGCAAAAGATGCTGAAAAATGCCTGGCAAAGTAGAACCTTTTAAATACAGGGAAACCATGACCAGACGCAGACTGCCCATCGGCATTCAGACCTTCCGCAAAATTCGGGAGGAAAACTACTACTATGTCGATAAAACTGCCCACATGCGGCGACTGATAGACGAGGGCACGCACTACTTTTTATCGCGGCCACGGCGCTTTGGCAAAAGCCTGTTTCTGGATACGCTAAAGGAACTGTTCGAGGGCAATGAACCGCTGTTCGAGGGGCTTCATATCCACGACCACTGGGACTGGTCTGTTCGCTATCCTGTCCTGCGCCTCGACTTCGGTAGCGGCAATTTTGATGAGCCTGGGATCTTGCACAAAGAGGTTATGGCACAACTGGACGCTGTAGAAAAAGAAACAGGCGTAGAAAGCCACTACGACACTGCTTCAGCACGCTTTCGCCATATCATCCAGATGTTGTACAGCCAGGCGGGACAGCGCGTGGCTGTTCTCATTGACGAATACGACAAGCCGATCTTAGATGTGCTGGATGAGCCTGAAGTCGCCCGTGCCAACCGCGACTTTCTGCGGGGTCTGTATGCCACGATCAAGTCCAGTGATGCCCATATCAAATTCACATTCCTCACTGGCGTCAGCAAATTCTCGAAGGTGCGCCTCTTCTCTGGCCTCAACAACCTCACCGACATCACCATTGACCCACGCTATTCCGCCATCTGCGGATACACAGAAGAGGACCTCGACACCGTATTCGCACCAGAACTACCCGGCCTGAACAGAGAAGACATCCGCGACTGGTACAACGGCTATAGCTGGCTTGGTGACGAAAAGGTGTACAACCCCTTTGACATCCTCCTGCTCTTTGACAAGCGCACCTTTGGCACGTACTGGTTCGAGACTGGCACACCCACCTTCCTCATCGAAACCCTCTTCAACCGCCGCGTCAGTTCCCTCGAACTGGACAACATGATCGGTGGCAACGAGTTGTTATCCACCTTCGACGTCGATGATATGGCAACCGAGGCATTGCTATTCCAGACCGGCTACCTCACCATCACAGAGGAAGAAGACCTCGGTGGCGAGTCACTTTATCGCCTGAGCTATCCCAATCGGGAAGTGCGCCAGAGCCTCAACCGCAGCCTGTTGCGCTATCTGGTAAAAGACTCAACCCGCCAGATGGCGAACACCGTGCGCCTGTATCGTCTGCTGGAGGCCAACGACTTCGCTGGCATGGAAACCCTATTCCACGCATTCTTTGCCAGCATCCCCTACGAATGGTACACCAACAACGACATCGCCAATTATGAAGGCTACTATGCCAGCGTGTTCTATTCCTATTTCGCGGGGCTGGGACTAAATATCACCTTAGAAGACAGCAGTAGCCATGGTCGTGTCGATATGACCGTTCACCTCAACGATAACATCTACCTGTTCGAGTTCAAAGTGGTCGAAATGGCATCTGAAGGCGCTGCAATGGCGCAATTGCAAGAAAAGAGATACGCAGACAAATATCGTGGCCTTGACCAGCCAATCCACCTGATCGCCGTAGAATTCAGCAAAAACACCCGCAACATAACGGCCTTCGAGGTCGCCCGCGCCTGAACCGCATCTTAGTTCTCAGCGAACTTTCCCCTCACCTTCAAGCGAAGCCGTAGTGAAAACCAGCCCTCAATAATCTCAAGTTGACGTACTCCCAAATCTAAAGCATTGGGATTATAGAATCTTGTTGCTTCAG
>VXRD01000114.1 GCA_009838845.1 Gemmatimonadota bacterium
ATATTAAATAATTTTAACAACTAAAAATAACTCCCCCAAAAAACACCCACGCCGGTGGGGTATGACGATACGCCGATGTTGCCCAATCAACCGTGGCGCGTTCACGATAAGAATCGTCCAGCACCGCGCGTGGTGACGCCGGGTGCCAGTGCAGGTGATGCGCCATCGGATGCCGTGGTGCTATTTGATGGTACGGATTTGTCCAGTTGGCAGAGTCGCGATGGTGGAGATCCAACCTGGACAGTGGAGAATGGGTATGTAGAGGTGAATCCCCGTACGGGAAATATCCAGACAAAAGATGAGTTTGGAAGCGCTCAGTTGCACATAGAGTTTGCCTGTCCGTCAGAAGTGCGCGGCAGCAGTCAGGGGCGGGGAAATAGCGGTGTGTTTTTGATCGGGAAATACGAGGTGCAGGTGCTGGATGGATATGACAATCCGACGTATTCCGATGGTACGACGGGCGCGATTTACAGTCAGTTTTCGCCGCTGGTGAATGCGACGCGCCCACCGGGTGAGTGGCAGGCTTATGATATTGTTTTTGAAACACCGGAATACGATGGCGATACGCTGGTGAAGCCCGCGTATTTGACGGTGTTTTTGAACGGTGTTGTGCTGCACAATCGCAAAGAGGCTATGGGACCGACCGGGCACAGGAATGTGTCGAATTACGATACGCCACACGGACCTACCGGGCCGTTGATGCTACAAGATCACGGCGATCCCGTGCGCTATCGCAATATCTGGATCCGTCCATTGACCGATTATGATGAGGGGTAGAGCGAGCCTATCATTGGTATCATAATTAGAGAGTCGATCCGGAAATGGATCGGCTCTTTTGTTTTTTATTACTGAGGTGTAAGCCGGTGAATGTGATTGAGATCACTGAGATATTGTTGTTCAGATTCCCACAGGTTTCTTGCCTGCTGCGCCCGCGACCAAAATTCTGGGGAATTGCCAAATAGACGGGATAATCGAAGGGCCATGAGAGGTGTGACAGCGCGTTTTTCTTTTAATAGATCATGAACCGTTTGACGCGAAACACCCAGAGCAGAAGCGAGTGAGGTTGGGGTCAAATGATAATCGGGCATGAAATCTTCTCGAAGCATCTCGCCGGGATGTGTTGGCGGGATTTCACGTTTGTGGATGTTGGGTATGGACATATTTTTAATGTAATGCGCCACATGACAGTTGTCAAACCTAACAAAAAAATATTACGCTCTTTTCGGTTGACATCACATGGTTTCACCCGTTTTTTTAACACGGAAAAATAAAGAGATATTCGGCTTTTTTGAGGAGTAATAATTATTATGGGTGAATTGCTTCGCGTTGAACATCTTCGGGCTGAGTCTGGGCAGCGCACGGATGGCTATTTGAAGGTGGCTGAGATGCAGGATGGGTCGCCTGCGCGCGTTCCAGTATCCCTGATCAATGGTGCTGAGGAAGGACCGACGGTTTATTTGCAGGCGATTAGCGATGGGGATGAGTTAAATGGCATTAGCGTGATTCGACAGGTGTTGAAACGGCTGGATCCAACGGTGATGAGCGGACGGGTTATTGCGGTGTTGATTGTCAATTTCCACGCGTTTCACGCGCATCAGGCATTTAGTCCGGTTGATGAAAAAAAGATGAATCGGTGTTTTCCCGGGCGTAAAGATGGTACGTCGAGCGAGCGCATTGCCTTTCGGTTATTTCACAATGCGGTGCTGCAGTCCGATTATTGTATTGATTTGCACCAGGGGGGGCGCCGGCCGATGATTGACGAGGTGCGCGTGCGGGTGGATCGGCGCAAGCGCATTCACCGCGTGTGTATGGAGATGGCTCAGGTGTTTGGTATTGGCTATATTCTCGACCAGCGCGGTCCCGAAGGCCAACTCGCGCGTTCTGCTCCCGATGAGGGGATTCCGACGATTGATCCCGAACTGGGTGGGTGTCTCGGCTGGGATAGGGAGAGCATTCAAAAGGGTATTACGGGTGTCGAGAATGTGTTGAAGTATTACGGGGTTATACCGGGCGAGCCGTTTATACCCAGGAAGCAAGTGGTGGTGGATGGGTTTTTGACGGTGTTGGCCAATCGGGGTGGATTTATAGAGTTTCACGCGCAGCACTACGATCATTTGCAAAAGGACGATCCCGTTGCGGATATCACCGATCCGTTTGGCAATGTGCTCGAGACATTGCGCGCGCCAGAGGAGTCGATTTTCTGGTCGGAAAATTTGCTGCCGATGGTATCAAGTGGTCAGATGGTGGCGACTCTGGGAAAGAATATTCGATATGTCTAAAACACCATTAAAATTTAAACTTTAACCGAAATTTTGCCGCGCCGTTTTCATCGATACCCGCCTCCACTTCAGCCCAATCTACCCGACTGAGATGGGCATCCACATAAGCATCTCCCACGCTGTAGAGCACAATCCCGATAGTTGAGAAGAGGTACAGGTTCCGTTCCTGAGTGCCCCGATCTTTGATCTGTTTGCGACGCGCGACCCATGCGATGGCCGAAGCTATCTCTGCAGTTGCAATTACACTGCCTTTTACGCGCTTGCCATTGTAAAATTGTCCCCATCCCGGTAGTGCGATGGACCGCAAGACCGCACCGCGCACGCGGTGGTCCGATGCGAGAGAATCGGGCTGAGATTCCGCACTCCAGGAAGGGACACTCGCGAAGAAAAGCGCGAGAATGAGTAATAATCCTTTATTACACCCTTTCCACATACACGTAATACGCTCCCAGCGAAATGCCGTTTCCATCGGTGAGTTCGGTTTCGAGGCTCGTTTCACCAGCCTGGAGGGTGCAGGTGAAGGCGATGCCTTTGTCTTCTGAGCCGATGGATTGCGATTGTTCTTCTCCCGCGACTTTGATGCGGGCGGTGCTGACGGGGATTGCATTGCCGCCGTAATAGGGCGTGAGTTTGCCGGGGATGCCTTCGGTGATGGCGCGATCTTCTTCGCGGGGCCATCGGCGCAGTTCAAAGGTGTAATCACCCGCTTCGGCTACGTCGATTGCCCAGCGACCATTGCATTCCATCCCGCGTCGGATCGCACCCTGATTCCAAGCCGAATCACTGTTTTCGTTGTGCCAATCGTGGGTTGTGATTACGGAGATCGGTTCGCTTTCAGAGCCGACGATGATGGGTACGTCTTCGCCAAAGCGTTCGGAGACAAGTGCCCACCAGTCTTCGTATTGTTGGCGCAGTTCTGCGACGACATCGGGATGTTGCTCGGCGACATTGTGGCGTTGTCCGTGGTCGTTATCCATGTCGTAGAGTTCTTCGCCGTTGATGAGCCGCCAGCGCTGTGTCATGGTCGCGCATTTGCGCCATTTGATGGGGTTTTCCACGCGCTGAGAGTCCGTGACGATTGTGCGTTCGGGCCAGTTGTCCGTGCCTTCGAGGAGGGGGCTAACGCTGGTGCCATTGATGCGTTCGCGGGCTCCGTCGGAGATGGGGACGTCACAGAGGTCGCAAAGGGTGGGTAAGAAGTCGATGTTGGCAATGAGGGTATCGATATCGCGTCCGCTGGTATATCCCCCCGCGGGCCAGTGAAAGAAGAAGGGGACGCGATGTCCGCCTTCGTATTCCGAGCCTTTTTTCCCGCGCATGCCATCGTTAAAACCATCTGTGACATAGCCATTGCCGTCGAGGGTGCAGCCATTGGCGGTGCCATTGTCGGTCATGAAGATGAAGATGGTGTTTTCTTCCAATTCCTTTTCGCGGAGGAAGTCGCGCATGAGGCCGACGTTTTCGTCGATGTTGGTGATCATGCCGTAAAAGCGGTCGCGCTGGCCGGGCAAGCCGTCGCTGTTGTAGAGTTCGCGGTAGTGATCGGCTATGTTGAAGGGACCGTGCGGCGCGTTGGTGGGGATGTAGCAGAAGAAGGGCGTGTCGCCACAGTCTTCGATGAATTTTTTGGCTTCGTCAAACCAGATGTCCGTGCAGTAGCCTCTGAATTTTTCAGGTACGCCGTTGCGGAAGTACGTGTCGTTGAAATAGGTATTGCCCCAGTAGTCAGGGGTCTGGTGTACGCCGCCGCCACCGTGGTAAACGACCGTGTCAAAGCCCCGGTTATGTGGGTGAAATGGATAGTTGTCGCCGAGATGCCATTTGCCAAACATGCCGGTACGATATCCCGCTGCTTTGAAGAAGTCGGCGATGGTGGTTTCGTCTTTGCGCAATAGCGAGCGACCTGCGATGGTGTGCCATACGCCTGTGCAGTTGCAATAGCGTCCCGTCATGATGCCTGCCCGGGTGGGCGCGCAGGTAGGACCGACGTGATAATTGGTAAATCGCACGCTTTCGGTATAAAGCTCGTCGAGGTTGGGCGTCTGGATGATGTCATTGCCGTGGCATCCAAGGTCGCTATAGCCCTGATCATCGGTAATTACAAAGACTACGTTGGGAGAAGACATAGGTATAAAGACTCCTTTCAGGACAGTAGTGGGGCTACGTATTCGGGTGAATATCTCAAGCAGCGGTAGATGACGGGTCGTCCGTTTTCGTGGCGATAGGGGTTGATAAACTCCCAGACGATTTCTCCATCTGGTGTGACTTCAAAAAGTCGGGTTTTACCGCCTTCGCATATCAGGGTGTTGCCGTTGGGCAGGCGCTGGGCACCGGAAATGGCCGCGCTGAAGAACGCTTCTTTGGGGTCTGCGACGTATTCCCATTCGATGGTTTCGGTGAGGAGATTGAGTTCAATCACGCGAGAATATCCGCGCAGGGTGCCGTTGTCGAAGATCAGGACGTTGCCGTTTGCGAGTATGTGGGGTTTGTGCTGCCCGTCAATGATGCCGGGTCCCCATGCCCAGACAATGTCGCCGGTGTCGTAGTCAATCACGCCTATGACGTCGTTGCTGCGGTAGGAGAAGAAGATGTTGCCGGGTTTGAAGCGCGCGTCACCCTCGTTTTTATGAGGTGGAATGAGCTGGAGCGTGTTGTTGTGCGCCCAGTCAAATGCAAATCGTCCGGTAGCACGATCCAGAACGTGTTGCCATGCTTCGGGAGATAGACAGGCTTCGAGGTCCTCCAGATGTTCTTCGCCTTTCCACTCCCAGACCAGTTCTTTGTCTCGCGTAATCTCAATCATATACGGGTGGCGCTTGAGTTCAGGTCCCAGGGGCGGGCACATGGTTTCGTTGAGTGTGTGGATGAGCAGATTGCCGTTGTCGCGCACCTGATAGTCGTGGTCGGTGCGGCAGCGCACGCGCCAGACGAGTGTGCTGTCGGGATCGTATTCAAAAATGCCGACATTGCTGCACTGCGTGACGCCCGAACGGTCGTGGGTGGGCACCAGGAGATGGCCGTTGGGCAGCAATCGACAGTGGGACTGGACGGTGTGTTGCGTGAGGTGCCAGGTATGGGCGGGTTCTCCGTTCATGTCGATGAGGTACACTACGGCTTCTTTGCCGACTTCCCAGTTTGGTTCCGCAAAGGTTTCTGAAAAGAGGGTGTATCCTTCATAAGCTTTGTTGGGTTTATGCTGTGTGATGCCTGACATTTCAAGCGGTCTCCTTCGCCAGGCCCCATTCCGCGCGGTATTCTTCGATGGACTTGCGTTCGGACAGATCTGCTTTGGGTATTACGTCGGGGTCTTTGCCCATGTGTCGCTGGTCCGTGGCTTCTGTGGCGAGTTGGTAGCGCGTGTCGCTGCTGATGCGAAAGCGGTTGGTGGTGTTTTCGAGAGAGGCGTGCATGAAGTACATGCCGAAAATGACGACATCGCCTGCCTGAAATGGCGTGGCTGCCCATGTGGTGCCGAGGGTTTCTATGACATCGTAGGGGTCGTTGGAGAATGCGCCTTGAATCAGGTCGTCGTGTGCATCCGATGCGCCGTAGGTATTGCGGAGATGTTCGAGTTTGTGTGATCCCAGGCAGAGGGCGAGTGGTCCCATGTCGAGCGAGATATCGCCCAGAGCTGTCCACATGGTATAGAGATTGTTGGTGCCTGCGCCCATATATACAATGTCGCAGTGCATTCCTGCATTGCCTCCCGTTCTGACGGCGCGCAGCCATTTGTGATCGAGCGAGAGGGCGGGACCACCCAAAAAGCGACCGAAGAAGTCCATTGTGTTTTTGCCATCGACGATGTTGAGAAAGCCGGGCCATGTTTTGACCAGGCTGTCTTTGAAGCGCATGGAGCGTTTTCTATCGCCGATGATGGCATCTTCAAGTGTCGATCCTTCGGCGAGCAAGCCCTGACTTCCCATGTGATCGACAACTTCTTTTCGCGCTTTCATGATGTCTTCGCGATTGTGAAAGTTGCGGATGATGAGGTACCCGTCTTCTTCCATTCGCTGTCTCAATGCTTCCGTGTCTGTGAGGATGTCGTTGGATTCCCTCGGCGAGAAGATGGTTTCTCCAAATACGAGTTCTTTCCCGCTCATTCTGACTTTTGTGCCGTCGGGTGTTTGAAAAGTAGGCATGATGTACTCCTTATATCATTGGTTGGTTATTCCATTGCGGTCAGTTCTCATACATCCGTTTCGCAATGTCGGTGAGTTCGCGCGCGATACTAACATTTGCGGGGTCGTCAATGACGTTGCGAAATTCATTCGGGTCATTCTCCAGATCAAAGAGTTCAGAGCGCGCCCAGCTCAGATAATTGAGTTTCCAGCGGTTTGTGCGGACCATGAGGATTGGCGGTTTGCCCACATACCGATTGTCTCGCGTGAAGACACTGTGACAAAAATCGTATTCGGAGTAAACGTATTCGCGCGGCTGGTAGGTTCGGTTGTCAAATAGAGGGGCAAAACTGCGTCCGTGGATATTTTCAGGGACGGGCAGGTTGCACAATTCGGCGAGTGTGGGGTAGATATCCACGTGTTCGACGAGGTGATTGTGCGAGGTGTTGGCTTGTATGTCTCCGGGCAGGCGGATGATGAGTGGTACGCAGACCGATTGTTCATACATGTTGTGTTTGGTCCACATGCGATGGGCACCGGCCATTTCGCCGTGGTCTGAGGTATAGACGATGATGGTGTTCTGGTCGAGGCCGAGGTCGTAGAGTGTGTCGAGCACTTTGCCGATGCACGCGTCCATCTGGCTGATGTTGCCGTAGTATCCGGCGAGTGCGTGGCCGAGTTCTTCGTCTGTTTGCGCGTACCACCCCCGCTGTTTGGAGCGCATGAGGTGGCCTTCAAAGCCGGTTTCCAGCGCGTTGTCACTGCGTTGGGGCAAGGTGAGGGTTTCGGGATTGTAGAGGTCGAAGTATTGCTGCATCGGGACGAGGGGCGTGTGCGGCATGAAGTAGGATGACCAGAGGATAAAGGGTTTGTCGGGGTCCCTTTTTTCGCGCAGATACCGCACGGTTTCGTCGGCGTAATACGTGTCTTGAAAATAGCGCGCAGATAATTTGGATGGTCGTCCCGATGTGCCACCTCCGCCGCCCTGGTCCCGCTGGAGTTCCCGCCATTCTTCGTCTGTGAGTGTTTTTCTGAAGTCCCCTATTTCCAGGCGGTAGTCAAATCCGTGTTTCTGCGTTTCATCCACAAAGTGCATTTTGCCTATGGCACCGGTTTGATAGCCGTGTTCGGCAAAGTGATGGGCAATGGTGTGCGTGTTGGGGGATAGTGCGTCTTGTAAGATGCGCGCGCCGTGTGTGTGTGGGTATTGCGAGGTGATGATTGAGCCGCGCGCGGGTACACAGACGGGAGATTGGCAGTAGGCTCTGTTAAAGCGGATGCCAGATGCGGCGATGCGGTCGATATTCGGGGTTTGTACTTCTGCGTGACCATAACAACCCGATGCAGCGGTCTGGTGCTGGTCTGAGCAGAAGAAGAGGATGTTGGGGCGATGGTTGGTCATTGTATCAACTCTGCTTTCAGCCGTTCAATATGCGCTGAGACGACCGGGTCGTCGATGATGTTGTTGTTTTCGAGGGGGTCGGTGTCCAGGTCAAAGAGCATGGGGGTGTCGCCAAATCCTTCGATGTATTTGTAGTGGCCGTCATAAGCCATGCGCCAGTTGCCCAGACCGGATAGGACGATGTCTCGATGCGTACTGGTTGTGCCTTCGAGGAGGTTGCGGAGGGATCGACTGTCCATGTCGTCGGGGATGTCCAGGTCCGCGTAGTCGAGGAAGGTGGCGGTGAGGTCCAGGTTGGTCGTGGGCAGGTCATGGGTTATGCCCTGTTGTACACCGGGACCTGAGATGACGAGGGGCACGCTGGCCGAGGGGTGCAGGGGTTTGCCCTTGCCCCAGGAGTTGTGGTCGCCGAGCATTTCACCGTGATCCGAGGAAAAGACGATGAGGGTATTGTCCAATTCGCCCCGTTCTTCGAGCAGGTCTAAGTAGAGACCAACCTGATGGTCGATGTTTTCGACCATGGCGGAGTAGTTTCGTCTGGCTTCAAGGAGTTCATCGGGCGTGAGCTGGTCGTTGCGGTTCGGCTGCGGGAAGTCAACACCTTCGTAGAGTTTTGCCATGCTTTCCGTGATGTCCAGGGGCAGGTGGGGCCCGTTGAAATTGACCTGTATGAACCAGGGTTTGCCCTCGGGAACTGATTGGATGAGGTCCCGGCCATTTTGCCCGATCCAGTTGTCGCAATAGGCGTCATCGGGCAGTGGCGTGGGAAAAGTACTGCGCTGGCCTTTGCGGTTGGCAAAGTCGTTGAGGTGTATCTGGCGCAGGCCGCGCTCTTCGAGGTATTGCAAATAGGGTCCTTGCGGTTTTTCGCGCCCGCTGTTGGCGCCGTCTATTTTGCCTTCGTTGTTGATGCCGTCCGAGAATCCCCATTCGTTCAAATGGCGTTTGCCATCCAGTCCCCAGGCTGGCAGGTTGGATGTGCAGGTGCCTTTGTTGAGGTCGAATTTTCCACATCCCAGTGTGTGGTATCCGCTGTCGCGGAGCATGCTGTAAACAGTGGCGCGGTCTGTGGGATAGTCGTCGCTGTTTCCTTTGACGGGACAGTTGTCGTATTCTGTGCCGGCTGCAACGCAGGCGCGACTGGGCGCGCATACAGGTGCGGGGCAGACGGTTTTGGAGAATGTCGCCCCGTTTTTTTCAAGGCGATCCAGATTGGGCGTGCGTACCGCTATGTCGGGATTGCTGCCGATCCAATCAAAGCGAAGTTGGTCGGGAAAAAAGAAGAGGATGTTGGGGCGATTCGATAGGTTTGGCATATAAAACTCCGAAAAAAGAAAGAGGTGAGTGTTTTACTTCACCCTTACGTCACTGAGATTTCCGCCGTGATAGCGTCCGTTGCCGCCAATGCGATTGGCTGCGCAGCGCACGTCTCGAAACAGGCTCTGGCGTTTGGGCGGCATGGCTGCGAGCAAGTCCGGGTGTGGATGCCAGTTGCTCCATTTGGCGCCGATGGTGTTGTAGAGGTTGAAGATGGCAACGCGGTCGGTTGTTTCATCTGTCCAGGGCGTGGCGCTGTGGGTGATGGCTTCGGTGAAGAAGAGCAGTGACCCAGCCGGGCATTCATAGGTGTCCCAGATGGGCGAGTTTGGGTCGTGGATGGATTCTGGCGCGGCATAAACTGCTTTGTGGCTGCCGCTGACGACCAGTGTTCCGCCTTTGCCTTTTTTTACAGGGGCGAGTTCCCAGACTACGCGGGTTAGACCGCTATACGCTTTGCCGGGGATGCACTGATAGTGGTGCGAGTCGATTGCAAAGCGAAACAGGCCGTTGCCATTGTGCGGGCTAAATCTGCCGACTTCTCCGGTGCGTGTCGAGCGGAATCGAATGCCGGATGCTTCCATGCGAAAGCCATATCCATCGGGGCTGGCGAGATGGGGATGTGCGACAAATTCGTTCATAAAGCCGACGACTCTGGGGTGGTCAGCGAGTTTTTGCAGAGGACCAGCCAGGTAGGATTGTTCGTGTTCGGGCAGCGATTGCGGGTCGTGTTTGACCTGTAGCGCATATTCTCGCATGTCGCGTATGTCGTCATCGGATAGGATGCCCGGGAAAAGCAACCAGCCGCGCGCATCAAAGAGGTATTTTTCCTCTTGCGTCGGCGCGATGACGGCTTCTCCATCGGCGTTGGTTTGCGTGAGGTCTTCTGGTTCGACGGTCATGTTGACGCCGAGGTTTTTATCGACGATGAATGGTGTGTTGCTGGACATTGGTTGCTCCTGTTCGTTATGGAAGGTACTGTGCCTGTGCGTTTTTGGTTGGGTCAAAGATTGGATTGTACGCCCAGGATGTGCCATTGGCTTGCATTGCCTCGTGGATGAGTTGTCTGCGATACAGGCTGTCTAAATTGGCTTCGGCTATGGCGTCGAGGTCGTAGTTGTCGAGGATGCGCGTGCGAAGATAGGTTTCGGTTTTTGCATGGTCTGGCTGACCGCTGAGATTATTCCATTCGCCCGGGTCGGCGTCGAGGTCAAAAAGCTGTGGTTCGTGTCCGTGGATGTGGTTGTATTTGTAATTGTTTTTGCGAATCATGACGCAGGGGGCGCCGACTGCTTCGTGAGCTTCAACAAAAATTTCTCGGTCTTCTGTTTCCGCGCCTTCAATGAGGGGCATCAGGCTGGTGCCGTCGCAAGGGTAGTGGTCTTCTGTGCCTGCCATATCGCATAAGGTGGGCAACAGGTCAATGAGCGAGACGGGCTGGTCGATTGTGCTGCCGGCTTTGTAATGGTCTGGAAAGCGGATAAAGAAGGGTACGCGGCTGGACCAGTCGTAGAAGGTTCGTTTTTGGACCATTTCTTTTTCGCAGAGCATGTCGCCGTGATCGGAAAAGAAGATGACGATGGTGTTGTCGTCCAGGCCATTTTCTTTTAGCGAGGCGAGTAGTTCCCCGACTTTGTCGTCCATATATGTGACGAGTCCGTAATAGGCGCGGCGCAGTTTGTAGAGGGCGTCCGGGTCGCGCAGGTCGTGTTTGCGCGTGCCGTGATAGGCGTTGAGCCATTTGTCCATCATGGAGTATGTGTCGTCCAGGTTGTCTGGTAAGGCGGGGATTTCGATGTCCGCATTTTCGTACATATCCCAATAGGACTGAGGCGGCCAGAAGGGTTCGTGGGGATGGTGGTAAGACGCGCACAGGAGGAAGGGTTTGGGATTTTTCTGTGCGCCGACGGCGTGGAGATATTCCAGTGATCGGAAGTGCGTTTCTTCGTCGTAGCTGAGGGGACCGTGCCAGGTGTCGATTCGGAGCTTGTGTCCGTCGTAATTTGCGGCGTTATACCTGCCTCGCTGTTCCATGATGGCCCGGTAATTTTCTCCTCTGGTTTCTTTGATGTGTATCCATTCGGGCTTGACCCACCGGAAATCTTCCGGGTAGATGTCTGTGGTGAGGCGGCGACTGAAGCCGTGGAGTTGATCGGCGCCTATGAAGTGCATTTTGCCGGAGAGGACGGTGTCATATCCGGCGCGGGTGAGGTGGTGGGCAAATGTGGGGATGTCCGAGCGGAGTTCAGCCCCGTTGTCATACGCGCCGATTTTTGCGGCGTTGTTCCCCGTCATGAAGCAGGCGCGTGCAGGTGAACAGAGAGGGAAAGGCGTATAGGCCGCGTCAAAGCGTATGCCGTTTTCTGCCAGCGCGTTTAGCGCAGGTGTTTGGACGACGGGATGGCCATAAGCACCCGTGAGAAAGGGCGTCATCTGGTCTGAGATGATCATGAGTATGTTGGGGCGGGACATCTGTTTCCTCTTGGTCTGGTCCTTGCATTCTGACCCGGTTTTGGGCGGAGGGGGGTATCCTGCTTATCCTTTCATCCTGCCCATCCCGATCCTATTCCGTGGGCAAGACGTTGATGGTTTTTCCCTCTCGGTAGGCGATGGCATCTTCGATCATGCGAATGATGTCGTATTGCGGATTAAAGCCGATCAGGTCGCGCGCTTTGGTCAGGTCGAATTCGTAATGTGTAGGCGCGCCGTGTATGATGGCTTCCTGGTAGGGTATGTTCAGGCGTTGGGACAAGTACGGGATGGCTTCGGCCCATGTGAATGGTCGCGGTCCGCCGAGTTGAATGGCGTGTCCGGCGGCTTGTGTTTTGTTTAAGGCACAGATGCAGCCGTGTACTATGTCGCGTACGTCGGCAATGTGTTTTTTGTAGGAGCGGCCTTTCATGTCTTTGAGCAGGAGGAGGCGTTCTTCGCCGCGCCACAGTGCTTTGAGTTCGGGAAGTCCTTTGAGTTTGCTCAGGTAAAATTGGCGGAAGTCGAGGATTTCGCCTGCGCCGACGACGAGGCAAAAGCGCAGGATGGTGATGGGCAGTTGGTGGGCGCGCCAGTATCCGTAGCACATTTCTTCACCGACGGATTTGGATAGGGCGTACCAACCGCTCGGTTCTCTGGGCATTTCGTCTTCCCGGATGGGTTTGTCCATTCCTTCGGGGGGATATTTGGCGTAGAGCGCGTCTGTGCTTGCAAAGATGAATTGTTTGATGTTGCGTTGTTGTGCGGCTTTGAGCATGTGGAATGTGCCGCGCAGGTTGATTTCGAAGTAGTCGTTGTCCTTAAATGGACCGCCTCCCTGAAAGGCCGCGCCGAGGTGATAGATTACATCGACGCCGTCAGTGACTTTTTCCACGTCTTCGTATTCGGTGAGGCTGCCTTCGATGAGTTCGAGGTCAATACCCTCAAATTTTTCTACGCGCGGGTCTTTGGGCCATACAAGCCCGCGAACCTGATGCCCCTGTTCAACGAGTTGCGCCGCCAGGTTGCCGCCGATACGCCCTGTGATGCCAGTGATGAGTATTTTCATGGGGGCCTCCTATCCTCCGCGTAAATTCCGTATGTACTACTTGTTAAATAATTCGCTATCTTGAGAAAAGTCAATGGCATTTTCGCTTGCTTCATGCGCTGATATTCCGTTCCATAGGCTTGTGATTGCGATGATATACACATTGTGACAGTGATCTTTTAGGAGGTCTATAATGGCTGTTATTTCCCGTGATGAACTGAGAGCACGTATTGGCAAGGTGCCGCGTGTGTCTCTGGGGCATTTGCCCACGCCGCTCGAGTTTTGCGAGCGGTTGACTGAAGCGGTTGGAGGTCCCAAGATTTATATTAAACGCGATGATTGTACGGGTCTGGCGTTTGGCGGCAATAAGACGCGGCAGTTGGAGTTTACGATTGCACAGGGTCTGGTTCGCGGTGCAGATGTGCTTATCGGAGGTGCGGGGTCTCAGTCCAATCACAGTCGGCAGTTGGCGGCGGCAGCGGCAAAGATAGGGGTGGATTGTGCGCTGGTTCTGGTGAAGGACCACAAGAGCGGCAGTACGCAGGGCAATTTGCTGTTGGATAATTTATTGGGTGCTTATGTTGATCTGATCGATGTTGAAACGCAGGAGTTGTTGGACGATGCCAAGCAGACACTGATAGAAAAATTTGAGCGCAGAGGGCGAAAGCCTTTTGTGGTGATGCAACCGGCCAATCGCCCGTTTGGCGCAATGGGTTACGCGCTGTGTATGGCCGAGATGATGGATCAGTTTGATGCGATAGGCGAAACGCCTACTACTGTTGTCGTGTGTTCGGGCAGTTGTACACAGCCGGGTTTGATTTTTGGGAAGACCGCTTTGGGTCTGGATATGCGGATTGTGGGTGTGAGGCCCATTTTGTGGTCTTATGATCTCAAAGACGCATTTTTGGTTATATTGAGAAAAATGGCGGAGATTTTGGATGTGGATGTTGCGTTTGATGAATCTATGATTGAAAATGTGGATCGGTATGTCGGTGAGGAGGGGTATGGGTATTGTTCACCCGAGGGCAATGACGCGATACGGCTATTGGCGCAAACAGAGGGGATTTTGCTGGAGCCGATTTATACGGGCAAGACGCTGGCGGGTTTGATCGATATGGTGAACCAGGGCGAGATTGGCAAAGATGAGACGGTGGTGATGGTGCATACGGGAGGGACGCCTGCGTTATTTGCTTATACAGAGGAGTTATTGGATTAGTTTTTTATCAGGAGCACACCATGTCTGCATTATCTCCGGAGCAAGTCGAATTTTTTTTTCAGAACGGCTATCTCTCGATTGGCAAACTTCTCGAGGATGAACATATTGAGATATTGCGCCGGGAATACGATCGCGAATTTGAAGCCGCGCGGAAGGATAACCGCTTTCGCAATCTCGCTATTGGCAATACCGATGATCTCAGTGAAAAAAACAAGGCGCCCACACAAATGCTACAAATTATGCAAATGTGTGAGCGCAATCTGCACTATCGGGAACTGATCTACTACGATCCCATACTCGATATTGCCGAGTCGCTCATCGGTCCAAATATTCAACTTTTCCACGATCAGGCGCTCTTCAAGCCCGCACATAATGGAGATGCGGTTTTCTGGCATCAAGACAATGGGTACTGGCAATGTATGCCAGCGAATCTCGTCTCATGCTGGCTCACTCTGGACGATGCCGATGTAGAGAACGGAGCTATGCACGTCATTCCCGGCTCTCATCTGCGGCCATTTACCCATGAGCGTTCATCTCAAACCGATGCGCTGTTTGATCTCGAAGATCAGGTGGAGATATCCAGAGCCGAAATTATCGAGTTGCCCGCCGGTGGCGTTATGTTCCACCATTGCCAAACCCTGCACTACACACCGCCGAATCACACGGACCGCCAGCGTCGGGCCTTTGCCATCCATTTTATGATCCCCGGTACAAAACGCCAGAATACCGGGGAGTACATGCCCGTTTCATTCGGCCGTCCCATGTTGCGTATGCACATTTGATACACGCAAAAAGGGCGAGTCCTAAGACCCGCCCTGTGATATGTTTGTTGCATGATTTGGGTTAATTATCCGGCGTGATAGTCACGCGGATTATGCTGTCAACCGCGGGAATGTCGTCGCCCGTGGCAAGGCGCACGGTGTTGTCCGGGTCTGGGGCGCCCATGTTGGGGCCAGATTGATGCGGTACCTGGTCAAGGCCAACGCCGAGGCGTTGGTTGACTTCTGTACCGGCATCCCACAACTGGATCATGGACGTGATATCGCCCATGATTGCTGATCCGTCCGCTCCAAAGAGGGGAATGCCTTCTTCACCGGGGGCAAAGAATAGGTCATTGGAGCGGATAAGCATCGTGGCAAAGGACAGGTGGTCGCCTGCTGATGCGCTGAAGCTAAAGTCATACCTCCCGCCAGGGACAACAGGTCCGGGCAACATTCCGCTGACCGATACATCGGCATTTCCTGCCAGTGCTTGCGCCAGACTACTGGGGT